>WQXD01000385.1 GCA_009785015.1 Oscillospiraceae bacterium
AAAAAACCTCTTGACAAAGCATTTATATTGTTGTATAATCAATAATGCAACTGAATAACGTATAATATAATCGTATGATTAAATCAAGGGGGAATATAACTTTATGGGCAAAATGAAAAAACTGCCGGACACCGAATTTGAAATAATGAAAGCGGTTTGGGCAATTGAACCGCCGGTCTCTTCGTATAAAATTATGCAGCGCCTGGGAGACGAAAATAAATGGGTGATACAGGTTGTTATCTCGTTTTTGTCGAGGTTGGTCGACCGGGGATTCCTGCGTACCGAAAAAGTCGGACGCGACCGCTTGTACTTTCCATTGGTGACGCGCGAGGAATATTTGGAGTTTGAAACAAACAGTTTTATAAAGCAATATCACGAGAGCTCGTTTCTGAGTTTTCTGAACACGCTGTACAAAAACAAGAACCTGACAGAGAAGGACATCGACGAACTATCCGAATGGTTCAAGGAAAGGAAAGAGTGATATGCGTGATTTCATGATTATGGTGCTGGAATGTTCGGCCGGAATGTCGGCGCTTGCGTTGTTATACATGATACTTGCGCCTTTGCTGTCGAGACGATATTCGGAAAAATGGCGGTACTATACGTGGTTAGTCATTGTCATCGGGCTGATTATACCGTTCCGGCCGCATTTCGGCAGCGCTGTCATCAGAGTGGATATGTCGGGCGAACCGGGGGTGCGGAGTGTTGAGCGGGCGGAGTACGGCAGAAGCGAAATGGAAAATGCAACGGCAGCCGACAGATATGACGATTTTATCGATATTGAAAAAACCGGCGAAAATCATTCATTTTGGGAGCCAAATACAGCCCCGTTTGCCGGCAATGCCGCAAATGCCGCCGAAACGCCCAAAATCTCCGCTATTTTTCCAAAGCTGTCATTATGGGAAATCGTGACGGCTGTATGGCTGCTGGGATTGATCGTCAGCCTCGCCTATCACGCGGTAAATTATCTGCGGTTCGCAAAGACGGCAAACCGTTGGAGTCAAAAAGTCGAAGATGAACAGACATTGAGCTTATTTTGCGGCCTGAAAACCGAAATGGGCATATCCGAGGCAAAAAAGATAGCTTTAGAGTCATGTCCGCTCGTGGGGATTCCCCTGCTGATCGGGATTACGAGGCCCCGGATATTGCTGCCGGAAATCGATTTGAACCGGAGTGAACTGCAATTCATACTCAAACATGAGCTCACGCACTACAAACGCAAAGACATATGGCACAGGCTCCTATTGATAATTGCTGCGGCCATACACTGGTTCAACCCATTTGTATATCTGATGATCAAAGCGGTGGACATAAGCTGCGAGCGTTCGTGCGATGCGGAAGTTATCCGCGGCACGAACATGGAAACGCGGTGGAAATATGGAAACACGATACTCGACGTGGCAAAATATCGACGGAAAGCAAAGACATTGTTGGCGACGCATTTGAACGACGGGAAAAAGGGAATGAAGAGCCGATTGTCGGCGATCATGGACGCGGGGCGGAAGCGCGGCGGAGTTATCATCGCGTGTGTCATCGTGGTTGCCGTGCTTGCGACGGGGTTGTTGTTGGCGGTAAACACGAGCAAGCCGCTTGATAATACACCGAAACAGGATAAAGGATTACAAGCAGACGCAGAGGGTAACTCAACACCGTTAAATTATCTCGAGCAATTGCCGGAAACGGATACGCTTGTCCTCTGGCGCAATTATGCCAATAAATGGCTGCTTGACCCCGCAGTTAACATATTCAAAGAAATGTACCCTAACGTAAAAGTCGAAGTGCGTGACTTTGAAAATGACCCAAATAGCTATTGGACGCTTCTTGAAACCGAACTTCCGGCGGGAAAAGGACCGGATTTGATATTATCGTCTGCAAATGATTTTTTTGACATATACAAAGTGATGGACACGGACGTATTTTGCGATTTGAACGATTTTATCGAAAGCGACCACGATTTTAATCTTGACGAGTATAAAAAGGTGGTTTTGGATAGCGGAATATATAAAAACAAGCGCTATATCATGCCGTTAAGTTATGATACGAATGTATTAATTACGACCGATGAGACATTGGAGGCAGAAGGAATTAATAATATAGACAACCTCCATTCGTTTGATGGGTTGGTAGAAGAAATAAAAACATATCTGAACAGATACACTTCGACAAAATTTGTGTACGATTGGCAATTCCAAGGTATTAATATGTTTTTCCCGTGGTGCGGGTTGCAGTACATAGATTACGAAAATAAAACGTTGAATGTGGATGGAGATGATTTTAGAAAAGTAATGGAAGCATACAAGGACATATACAGGCAGGATATGGAATTGGCGGAACTTCCAAGCGTAACTTATATTCGTGACACAACGGATGCGTTGCTAACCGGAAAAAGTATATTCGGCAGAATCAGGAGTTGGCATATTTTCACATATACGTTCGGAGCATTGGAAAATAATGGCTATTCGCCTGTATATTTCAATTTTTCCAGTATAAACAGGGAAAAAGGTGCCAGGGTTACTAGCATGGCGGTTATCTCGAATGCTTCGCAAAACAAATTAAACGCATATGCGTTTTTGAAAATATTGTTGTCCGAACAAATTCAAGGAAATCCGAAAGATGTCACTATTACAGAATTTCCCGTATTAGAAAGCGCAGTTGGTATACATGCCATATATCGATTTGAAGATAGCAAATATAGTCAATATGAGGATCGATTGATACCACTGTCAAGCGAGGAAATCATGCGAGATTTTAGCAATTTAACAGACGAAATTGAGTACAGTACATTGATATTGTATACAAATCAAGTAGAATCCATTATTTTTAATGATATGCTGCCATATTTCAAAAGCGAGGACACATATGCAAATTGCCTAAACAAACTTCGCAACGAATTGGAATTGTATTTGAGCGAATGAGGATGGGTGATTTTGTCAATGAAAGTCAAGTTACATCAAAAGAACTCGCTTGCGGGATTTATGCTGTGCCTGCCGGCGATAGTTGGCCTGTGCCTGTTTTTCGTCGTGCCGTTTGAGCTCTGCGTGTATATGTCGTTCACAAAAAGCACGATCAACCCCGAATTTGTGGGGTTCGCCAACTACATAGACATCCTGGGCAGCTCCGCGTTTCAGCTCGCCGCCGGCAACACGTTTCGCTTCATCGCCGTCGCCGTGCCGCTCATCATGGTCTTTTCGCTGTTCGTCGCGCTCTTGCTCTACAGGAAGCTAAAGGGGAACGACTTTTTCCGCGCGGTGTTCATCTTTCCATTAGTGCTGCCCACCGCATCGGTCGTGCTGTTCTTCCAGGTCGTCTTCGCCAACGGCGGCGTTTTGGACTCGCTGCTCTCGGCGCTGGGCGTGCCCGTGGTGGACTGGGTGAATTCGCCGTTCGCGTTTGTCAGCCTTGTCGTCTTGTACGTGTGGAAAAACTGCGGGTACAA
>WQXD01000386.1 GCA_009785015.1 Oscillospiraceae bacterium
CGTTACGGCTTCGGCGATATATGGCAGCGCCCGGCGCTTGTGCGCGGGCTTGAAAACCACCTCGCCGACATGATAGAAAACCCGGAGTGGGTGCACTACCTCAGCGATATATTCACAAAATTCTATATCGAGGACTACAAGCGCGCCTGGGAGGCTTCAAGAGGGCAAATCGACATATTTCTGGTGATTTCGGATTTGGGCACGCAGAGGGGGCCGCTGATCTCCGTTGGCATGTTTGAGCAGTTTCTCGCGCCATATCTGTCAAAGCTCGGCGAGCTGATCCACAAGTTCGGGGCAAAGCTCATGTTTCATTCCTGCGGGGACATATCGGGCTTCATTCCGGCGATAATAGGCTGCGGGGTGGATATAATCAATCCGGTGCAGCCCGCGGGCAGCGGCATGTCGCCCGAATCGCTCGCGAAATTCTCGGGCAGGATATGCTTTCACGGCGGCATGGACGTGCAGCAGCTTCTTCCATTCGGCACAGCGGACGAGATCCAATCCGAGGCCAGAAGATACGCCGAAGCTTTCAAAACGGGCTACATCCTGTGCCCGGCGCACCTCTTCCAGCCCGACACGCCGCCCGAAAATATCGTCGCGCTGTACCGCGCGTTTGATTCGGCGGCGAAACAGTAATTTGGTTATTTTAGAAAGGGATATCTCATGTACAGCGAAAAAGTGATGGAGCATTTCGCCAACCCGCGCAACGTGGGCGAAATCGAAAACGCCGACGGCACAGGCGAGGTCGGCAATGCGAAATGCGGCGACATAATGAAAATTTATCTGAAAATAGACGGCGATATAATAACCGACATAAAGTTCAAGACATTCGGCTGCGGCGCGGCGATCGCCACTTCGTCGATTGCCACCGAGATGATACGCGGCAAATCCGTGAGGGAAGCCCTGAAGCTCACAAACAAAGCGGTCGTCCAGGCCCTTGACGGGCTCCCCCCCTCAAAAATCCACTGCTCGGTGCTCGCCGAAGAAGCGGTCAAAAGCGCGATTGCCGATTACTACAAAAAAAACGGCATTCCCGTGGATTTTGAATCCGGCTGCGAAGGATGCTGCAGCGAATGCGGCGCGGCGCAGAGCGAAAGCCGCTCGCACTAAAAGTAAAATATCAGCCCCGGGAGAGTGTAATATATATGCCTGTATTTGTGTATTTTATCATCGGCGCGGTCATTTTCGGGTTGTTTTTGAAATTTTCGATCGGGGGCGTGAAGCGTATGGCGAAGTTCGTGATGCTCTACGACGACCCCGACGCGCCCCTGCATTCCCGCAAGTCCATGACGCTTTCGGTGATACCGTATTTTTTGATTTTGTTTTGTTTGGTCGTGCTGTCGAGTTTCGGCGTGCTTGTTTTTTTCGTCGTGCTCCCGGCCTGGCTGTTCACTTTCTTTTTCAGCTGGCACTATATGAAATTGTGGAAATACCACAAACGCTCCGTTCTGCTTTTGATTTTCGCCTCGCTTGTCTGGCTCGCCGGGTGCTTTACGGCGTCCGGCTTTGTCAAGGGGGCCCTGACGGAGGCTGTGAACTTTTTGCGCTCACTGCTGTAAACTTTTTATTAACGCCGCATCTATGCCCCCAAAAGCGCTTGACACAGTCAAAAAATTGTGGTAAAATGTAAAAAAACGCAACGGATGGGGACAAAAAATACAATTATGGAATACAAAATAAGCGGCAAAATGGTAAATATCAAGCCCTCGGCGATCAGAGAGATATTCAAGTCGCTCTCAGATCCCGCGGTTGTATCTTTCGCGGCGGGGAACCCCTCCCCGGACGCCTTTCCGGTTGAGCAGATAAAAGAGATATCGCAGGTCATCTACGAAAAAATGCCCGTGGCCGCCCTTCAGTACGGCATAAGCGAAGGCTACGGCCCCTTGAGGGAAAAGATAGCGGAGAGGCTTCAAAACAATTTCGGCGTAGACCAAGCGGAAAATACCGTTTTGATCATGTCCGGCGGCCAGCAGGGGATCGATCTGACCTGCAAGGTTTTGTGCAATGAGGGGGACGTCGTGATCTGCGAGGGGCCCTCGTTTATCGGCGCGCTCAACTCCTTTAAGGCAAACGGGGCAATTCCCGTCCAGGTCGGTATGGAGCCCGACGGCATCTGCATCGAAGGCCTCAGACGGGCCCTGGCCGAGCACAAAAACGCGAAACTGCTCTATCTGATCCCCACTTTCCACAACCCGCTGGGGACCACGATGTCCGAAGAGAAACGCCGGGCTGTTTTGGCCCTGGCCGAGCAGTACGGGATCGTCATCCTCGAGGACAATCCCTACGGGGAGCTGCGCTTTGCGGGCCGGGAAATACCCACGATAAAAAGCATGGATACCAAGGGAGCGGTGGTGTACTGCTCGTCGTTTTCCAAAATAATATCCCCCGCGATAAGAGTGGGGTATGTGTCGGCGCCGAACGCCCTCGCGGGCAAAATCGTAGTGGCCAAACAGGGAGCCGACGTCCACACAAACATGTATTTTCAGCTTGTGTGCGATTTGTTTCTGGAAAAATTCGACATAGACGGCCACATAGAAAAAATACGGATCCAGTACAAGGACAAATGTATGCAGATGCTCGGCGAGATGAAAGACAAATTCGAGCCTTTGGGCATTGAGTACACGTCCCCCGAGGGCGGGCTGTTTTTGTGGTGCACGCTTTCGGAAGGCGTTGATTTGGCGAAATTTGTAAAGGCGAGCTTGGACAAAAAAGTGGCGGTCGTGCCGGGCGGGGCGTTTTTGTCCGACCCGGGGGTGAGCTCGAGCTCTTTTCGGGTGAACTTCTCCTATCCCTCGCATGACCAAATCATATCCGGCGTCGAAATTCTCGCAAGCGTCGCAAAAGAAATGAGGTAAAGAAATATTATGGATGACGGCGAAAAAAAAATAATACTCTCGGGGATCCAGTCCAGCGGGGATCTGAATATCGGCCACTATTTCGGCGCGATAAAAAACTGGGTGAACCTGCAGCATGAATATATAAACTACCTGTTCGTGGCCGATATGCACGCCATAACGGTCAGGCAGGACCCGGCCGCCTTAAGGCGCAGGACCCTGGAAGTGGCCGCCGCATATATCTCGTGCGGCATCGACCCCGGTATATGCACCTTGTTTGTCCAGAGCCATGTCCCCGCCCACGCGCAGCTGGCATGGGTCTTAAACTGCTACGCGATGTTCGGAGAGCTCTCGAGGATGACGCAGTTCAAGGAAAAATCCGAGCAGCACACCGACAACATCAACGCGGGGCTTTTCACCTACCCGGCGCTGCAGGCGGCGGATATACTGCTGTACAATGCGCACCTCGTCCCCGTGGGGGCCGACCAGAAACAGCACCTTGAGCTCGCCAGGGACGTCGCGGTCAGGTTCAATTCCGTCTACGGGGAGATATTCCGGCTCCCCGAGCCGTATATAGCGAAAGAAAAAAGCGCGAA
>WQXD01000387.1 GCA_009785015.1 Oscillospiraceae bacterium
CCGGCGGCTATCGCGCGTTTGTCTATGCCGCCCCACAATAAAACTTTGTCGCCGTATTTTTGCTTGATTGCGTAAGCATCCATATTCGATGCGGCTTCCAACGGATAAAAGCCGTTCACGCCGCCCTCTATCCACAAATCGATCAGCAAATCTATGTTTCCGTCGCAGTCCACCCAAAAAGACGCGACTCCGTTTTCACGCAAAAACTCCGTGACTTTTTTATACCCCGGCAGGAAAAAATCCCTGAACATTGCGGGGGAACACAGCGGTCCCGTTTTGTAGCACATATCTTCCCAAAACAAAGCCGCGTCGATATCGGGGACGTCTTTTACCGCGCGGGTCAGTATGGTTATATAAAAATCCGCGAGAAAATCGACCGCTTCGCGCATCCATTCGGGTTCTTCGCACATTGCGTAAGATATACCCTCGACGCTCATCCAGTTTCGCATGGGTCCGTAAAATCCGCCGCCGTCTATCGTCACGATGCTGTCGCGTTCTTTGCATGATTTTACGATACGCGCCCAATTTTTTTTGTTCGGATACCTGCTCGGATGAAACGGGTCGAGATGATTGTCCCTGAAATTTTTCCAGTCGGCCGAACCGTGCAGGGCGTGGTCGAGATACTGCTGGGTGGTAAGCGTGCTATTTTTGTGCGTCATCTCTTTTACTATCATGCCCTCGCCGTTTCTGTAAATCATGTGATTCTCGTTTTTTTCAAGTATTTCGAACTCAAAAGCGGGGGCGATGCCGATATTCACCGGAATCCGTCCGGTTCCCCAATAAGCCGAATATTTGCCTTCGAAGCCGAAATAGTCGAGCATATACCTGTCAATTCCCCCGCCTCCCGCAGCAGTGTATTTTTCCGGAGCGGGCGGCATTTTTTGAGATAACCACGTATTATATGGACCTATCCAGTCGCCCCAAAGCGGCATATCTTCGGGATTCTGATATTTGATGAAACGATGGTAGCGTTCGCGCTGAGTCATGGAAATTCACCTCGCATAATTTTATTTTTTCTATTATACGAATATAATATAAAATACAGTTGACTTAATTTTTAATATACAGTTAATTTACTCAAAAACAAATAAAAAAGAACGGCGAATTGATTGCAAAAAATAGTCGATTGTGATATAATGGACATATGGGAGGGTTATTTATGAATATCAAAAAAACAATTTTGCTTGTATCGGCGGCGATACTGCTTCTCAGTTTGTTCTTGGGCTCATGCCAAACCGGAAGCGAAAAAGATGATGATAAAAATACCGGCAATCCGGAACAAGCCGAAACCGCCGGAGATCAAAAAGAAGCGAACATATATCCCGATTTGGAAGCCAAAGATTTCGGCGGTTATGAATTTACGTTCTTGTCAAGATTAAATTCAAACTGGTTTACCGAGGAATGGGATCACAGGGATTTATTTTCCGAAAAGATAAACGGAGAAATCATAAACGACGCGATTTTTAACAGAAACAAAAAAATAGAAGAAAAATACAATATTAAAATAAATGAGATTGCGGTGCAGTATGATCAGTTTATCCCTAAAGTCAGCCAGGCTGTCAAAGCCGGGGACGACATTTATGACACGCTCTGCACTCATCTTGTCAGCGAAATTGCGACTCTTGCCCAAGGGGGAAACATAATAGACTTGTTTTCAATGCCGGTTATCGATTTTGCAAAACCGTGGTGGAATCAGGGCGGTATTAAAGATTTATCGATTGCCCGGAAGTTGTTTATTTTACCGGGCGACCTGTTTATTTTGGGAAACGACTCTATGGAAGCGATGATATTCAACAAATCCGTACTCAAAGAAAACGCGCTTGAAAATCCGTACGAAATTGTAAAAGCCGGCGAATGGACATTTGACAAATTGATCATTATGATAAAAGGCGTGTCGAAAGATTTGAACGGCGACGGAAAAATGGACCCCAAGGACGATATGTTCGGCTGTCTGCTGCAAGCGGATACGGATCTTTCGTTTATCGTGTCCGGCGGCGAAAAAATATGCGCCAAAGATGAAAACGATTATCCTGTAATCACATTCGGTTCGGACAAGTGTTACAGGATTACAGAAGCTGTTTCCGCGCTCATGCTTGACACGGACAATGTAGTAAACCTTCACAGGCTCGGGGAATTGGGGTATCCGACTCAAATACAGATGATGGAGGAAAACAGGGCGTTGTTTTCGTGGGTCAGAATGAGGGTCGTCGAAAGCCTCAGGGGCATGGAAATGGATTTCGGAATAATTCCATTGCCCAAGTTAGACAATACGCAGGAAAAATATATCACGCACATGAACCCCTACACCGGAGTAGGCGTATCGATAACTCCCGTAGCCTCAAATCTTGAGAGAACCGGAATGATTCTCGAGGATTTATGCGCGGAATCGAAATATACCCTTCAGCCCGCTTATTACGAAATCAATTTGCGCGGAAAATTCGTGAGGGACGACGACAGTTACGAAATGCTCGATATAATATTGTCCAATACCGCATACGATATCGGTTATATCTATGATTTCGGCGGTTTCGCAAACACAATCTTGTTTTTCGGTACGAACAAAAAAACAGAATACGCCTCTACTTTTGAAAAGATGGAGCCGAAAATGCAGATAGATATCGACAAGACGATAGAAATGTATGAAAAAATAAATTAACCGGAATCAGTAGAGGTAAACTATAGATTATGAGAATCCCAAAACAGGCGAATAAACGCCCCAATACAATGAATAAAAAATGTTATATAATTTTTACAACGGTGATTTGTGCCGTGATATGTTTGATACTGATTTCCTGTGAAACAAAAAACGGGGATAAAACGGAAAATCCAAGCAATATGGCTGCCGAAACTCCACACTCTGCAGCGGGGACGCTTCCCGGCGGGACTGCCGATGCGGTTCCGTCTGCGCCCATACCGGATGACAGCGATTTGGAAGAAGTCACCCTGACGTTTTCGGTGGAAACGGGTTTTTATAATGCGAACCAGGTATTGACAATAGAGGTCAAAGGCGATTATCCGGTATATTACACGCTCAACGGAGATATGCCTTCGGCATCGGGAACGCTCTACACCGAAGGTATCCCGCTGACTTGCCCGGCTTCTTCGGAAAATGTTTTTGTTGTTAGGGCCGCCGCCTTCAGCGGGAAGCAAATGTTAGGCAGAGAAACTACCAAAACTTACATACTTTCACGAGACATTGAGAACCGTTATTTTATGCCCGTGATTTCTTTGGTGACGGACAGCGAAAACCTGTATAACGCCAAAACCGGAATTTTGGATCCTTCGAATGTGGGTAAAAAGGGCCGTGAATGGGAACGTCCGGTCAATGTAACTTTTTTTGAGCCTGACGGTTCTATAGGGTTTTCACAGGATGCGGGCATCAGACTGCAGGGAAACGCGTCGAGAGGGATAGCTC
>WQXD01000388.1 GCA_009785015.1 Oscillospiraceae bacterium
TACTATATATTTCTTTTTTGGCATGGTGGTATACTCCTTATTTCCTTACAATTTACGTCTTTGGAATTTCGTCGGCTTTTCGACATATTTCGAGTATATCACTTTTTTTTCCTTTTGTCAACTATTTTGTCTGGTCTGCGTACTAGAATAAACACTCCTTGCCTCTGGATCGTGTCGTACACCTGGTCGGTCGTTAGTTTCTTGTCTTTAGCCCTCTGGAATGTTTTATGCGACTCGCTCGATTTCCTTTCGATATCAAGCCCTACGTAGGCATAAGCGCTGTTGCCGCACAATTGGCAGGCGACGCATTTCAAGTAGACGTACCTACCGTTGTACTCGACGAGGTTCTCCCTGATTTCCAGCGATCCGAGATGCTCGGCAACAAGCTCCTTGTAGAGTTTCAAGTTCTCCTTAAGCCTGGTGATGAAAGATATTTTGCTGTCATAGAACTCCTGTATGTTATCTTCCATATAGTACCCGGCATCGAGGATGGCGAATTTTGTGTTCACCCCCTGCTCCTTCAGTTCCGCGAGGCACCTGATCAGCGTAGTCGCATCAATGACGTTACCAGGACAGTAGCGGAAATAGATGGGAAGCCCCGTGTTTTGCTGCACCACATAGATAAGCCTGATCTCATTACTGATTTCGCCGTTGTGGTTGCTGATGGCGGTCAAAGGGAAGTGGATGCTGTTCGGGAGACCCGTGCTGTCGATCAGGATGTTCTCTGTTTGATTCCCTGATTTTTCCAATAGACTGAAATACTCACGGAAGAATTCCCTTTGCGAGTACTCGTCTCCAATCGCCGCGAGGAATTCGCTGACCCTCTGGCTCGACAAGCTGGCTTCCGGATAGAGTATCCTCGCGTAGCTCCCCTCCCACCAATCCTGCGCGTATCGGTTCGACATCGAGCAGAGTATGTAATAACAAAGCATGGCTCTCAAGGTGTCAGGGTTGCCGTACCCGATCGCGTCGACTGCGGCGATAAGCCCGCTGCGCCTGACGAACTCGTCCAGAAAGAAAACATCGCCGAAATCCACAATCAGGGCTTCCTTCCTACGGCCTTTTTCAGCGAGCTCGTACCCCACTGGCGCGCTCTCGTAAGTGTTGGACTCCAAACAGTATGCGAAGACTCCTCGTTCGCGGTTTTGGTAAATACCCTCCTTCTTGTCAAGCACCCTCCCCAAGTTGCTGTGTTCCTTAAAAGTGCGGGTCCCTTCCCTCCTGGAACTGTATAGCTTGGCGTACTCGACCCCCTTTTTGACATCGTATGCAATGTACAACTATGTCCCCTCCTTTGTGGTTAGAATCATATAATTTCTTACCACATTGTACCATACCAAGATTGGCTCGTCAACGGATATAGCTGAAATTTTTGATTGTTTCTGTATATTTCTTACATATTCTGCTTGCGCCCGCTTACGCTCGGGCTTGTGGTTAGAATTTCTTTCGGGAACTTGAGTTTAAGGAGATTTTTTGATTGCCGTCGATTTTGCTTTTTTTGCCTATACTATACGCGGCAAAATTCCCCTCCGCGGAGGGGTGCCCGAAGGGCGGGGTGGTTATTCAGCATATCCATTACGCCGATTAAATTTTTCAAAATATCCTTCGCAAAAATATGGATAACAATCAAGCCTAATCCTTCAAGATAACGGTTTCGTTCACCGTCATATTCGATTTTGTCATCGTGCGAGCTTCCGTCGATTTCAATAACAACAGCACAATTTATACAATAAAAATCAACGATATAATTCCCTATGATTTTTTGCCTGTCAAAATCATATTGCTTAAACTTTTTCTTGTGCAATTGATTCCATAACAGCACTTCACATAAATTACCCGCTTTTCGTAATTCCCTTGCGCGTTCACGCAACATAGGATTGAATGGAAGCGACATGTAATTTTCAATTTTACGCATATAACCACCCCGTCAGGCTAACGCCTGCCACCCCTCCACGGAGGGGAATTTTCACATAATCCGGCTTGTTTTCTGCATTTCCCAAAAATTACCAATGTCCCTTACTTTTACCGTAATGAAATTTGTGATTCGTTGTAAGAATTTTATCAGCAAGATTTTTATTATTTAATCCCATGATCATTACAGTATCGTCTGTTACTTCGTTATTGCCATGATTTATGAAATAAGCCGAACGATTTAAGAACTTGAACCCCAATTTTTGGTAAAAATCGGTTATGCCGCTTTCCATATCAACGCACATACAGGCGACATCAACGCCGATTTCATAACCCTTTTCCAATGCTGCTTCTGCCAGCTTTCTCGCGTAGCCTTTCCCTCGATATTTTGGCAGAACGGCCAAACCTCCGAAGCCTCCCAAATAATATTTTTGTCCGTCATATTCGGTCAGCGTTTTATGCACCGCCACCTGGCCGACGACCCTTTCATCGTCAACAAGCAGAAATATACCATCCGCCGGCGCGCTCCATTCATATGTATTTATATCAAATTCTTTTTCCGGATCGCCCGTAAAACAAATTCCATTTATCACATCCACATCTTTTTGTTGTTTTTCTGTCATTGTTCCGTCATGGGCATATTTTATTTCCATGATTTCCTCCATGCACTCCGGTTAAATTTCAGGACCCATATCACATTGACATATATAATAACATATCTCATGCAAAACTTCAATAATAAATTTTGTGAAATTTTACGGGTACGCCAAAAGCGCGTTTTACCTTTTTTGGCACATACTTTTGTCAATATTTTTTTTGAATTTGAAAAATAAGTGTGGAATTTTTTTTTGGAATATGATATAATAGACAAAAACAAACCATAAGGAGTGATTTTCAAACATGAACGAAACCTTGAAGACCATTATAAGGCGCTATTCGTGCCGGGATTTTTTTGACACCCCGCTCGAGGACAAACAGGTAAGCGCGCTTGTCGAAGCCGCCCTCGCCTCGCCGAGTGCCATGAACCGCCAGCCGTGGCATATCACGGTGATCACCGATAAAAATCTGATCGACGAGCTCGACGGCGCGGGTATGGAAGTGCTGGCCGCCGCCGAGGACAAATCCGGATATGAGCGCATAAAGTCGCGTGGGGGAAAAATATTCTACAATGCCCCCTGCATGATCATGGTGGCCACGGACACCGCGCATTATTCTTTGATGGACTGCGGGATACTGAGCCAGAACGTCTCGCTGGCCGCCCATTCGCTCGGTTTGGGGAGCGTCATCTGCGGCATGGCCGGAATACCGCTGTCGGGGGCCCGCGGCGGCGAATTCAAGAAGCGCATGCAGTTTCCGGAAGGGTATGATTTCGGCATTGCGATTTTGGTGGGTTTGGCGAAAAGCGGCAAGGAGCCGCACGAACCCGACGGCGCAAAAGTGACGTATGTCAGATAAAGACAAAAA
>WQXD01000389.1 GCA_009785015.1 Oscillospiraceae bacterium
GTTCTGCCGCCTGTTTCAATTGATGTTTCGCGCGGCGAAAAAATCGTGTTCAAAGGATTCAACGGCATCGGCAAAACGACGCTCTTGAAGTCGATATACGGGGATTTGCCGGTTATATCGGGAAATATAGAATTCGGCGAAAATATCGAAACGGTATTTCTGAAACAGGAAGAAGATTACGAAAACAATTTTTCGCATTTTGACAAAAATGAAAGAAAAGTTTTGGGGATAAAAAAAGGAAAAAAGCGCGAAATTACTGTTATAGAATTCGCGAAGGAATATTACCCCGAAAAACCGCAGAAAGAATTGCAGGCTGCAATGTTTTCATGCGGTTTGAACGAGATGCACTTTTTTAATCAGGTCCGGACGTTGTCCGGAGGGGAAATGACCAAACTGCGGCTATGCCTTGCCATGATGAACCCGGTCAATCTCATCATCTTGGACGAACCCACGAACCATCTCGATGTATATTCCAAAGAAGTTTTGATGCACGCCCTCGATGAGTTTGAGGGGACGGTGCTGATGACGACGCACGACACAAACGCCGATATCTCATGGGCGTCGGATGTCGTCAATCTGGAAGATTTGTTTGCTTGAAGGGCAGGCTACGGCAGATCTTGATATGCTTCCACAAGTCCGTCGAGGAGTTTTTGCCATTTTGCTTCGCTTTTTTCGTAACGCGACGTGAAATCGGTCTTTTTTTCGGTCATAAGATTTCTGAATATGATGAGTATATCGTCCATGTTCATCGAGTTTTGCATACCGAAATCGAAAGATATCCCATCCCTCACTATATCCAGCATCTGCGAGGTTTCGTCGTCGCGCGAATATTTTTTCTTGAGCGCGATTTCATAATACGCCGGCGTCACCGACCTGTAGCTTTCCGCGCACAGGGCCTCCATCGCCGCGCCCACCGCTTCGGTTTTTCCGCATGTGGCAGGTATGCAAAACAGCGAAAAGGAATTGTGCGACGACGTATAATATGCGGTTTGTTCCCTGTTCCATTTCGGATACGGGAGTATGCCGTAATCGCTGTTCATCGCGCGGAGAACATCGTTTGAGTTGAGAATCCCGTTCATGAACAAAGTCCTGTTCTCTATGAACATGTTTTCTATATTCACCCCCGAATCCTCAATATATTCGCTTACCGCGTATGTGTTTTCATTTACATAAAAAAAGTCGTACATTTTATCGACCATTTCGACCATTTTAGGCGTATTCATCGCCAGTTCCGGCACACCGTCGCTGTTTTTTCTGACTATGGGTTGGTCAAACGCGCAAAACAGAGCATCGACGTAATTCGCCGTAGTGGTGGCAAATCCGTACATATCGGCGACGTCCGGTTTTCCGTCGCCGTTTAAGTCCCTGTATATGCCCTTTGAGAGTTCTTCTATTTTGTCAATCGTAAATTCGCCGTCCAAAACAATCCTGTAAAGATTTTCAAGCCCGTTGTCCTGCGCCACCTGTTTATTGAAGTACACGACATACATATTTTGCAGCAATGTAAGGGCGAAATCACCCGTGATATAATAGAGTTTGCCGTCGATGGTCATCTGTTCGGCACAGCTCGCACTCCACCACAAGGCGTCGGGCGTCAGATAATTTACGCGGTTTAAGTTATACAGCATCCCTTGCGGGGCAAGCGAAGCTATATAATAGGAATATCCGGCTATGAGGTCAAAATCGTCGCTCCCCGCGTTTATGAAGTTGTTTACGGTTTTGAGAAAGTGATCTTTGTCATTCCATTCCCCGGGAATCGCCGTGGGGACTATTTTCACATTGAGCCTTTCTTCGACTTTAAGGTTTCTGCGATATATCGCGTCGTTTACTATTTCGCCGATTTCGCTTTCGACCGATATTTCAAATGCCGTGTCATGTGAACCTACATAAAAGTGCGTTCCCTGTTCCCTGTGAAGTATGCGTATTTCCGCGCCGTTGAAATTCAACCCTTCGGGAAGTGAATCTTTGGCGTTTTTTCGCGAATCAGCGTCATTTTGGAGATTTTCATCTTCTTTTTTTTGATTTCCGGCGGTTGTATTTTCGTTGTTATCGCCCGGATTTTTGGAATCGCCGCCGCATGAAGTCATCAGCGCGCAAAAAATAATCAAAAAAGTGAAAAATAAGAAGACGATTGAAGTGATTGAAATGAATTTCGATTTCATAAAAAAAGCAAATCCTTCCGTGGTATTAATTATTCTTCAAGAGATTTTTGTAATAGGGGTTGTTGGCTATTTCGTCGTCGAGATAGGTTTCCTCCCCGTGCCCCGAATATATTTTGCAGTTTGTTTTCAAAGCCCTTAACTTTTCCAGCGACTGCATCAGAATGTCGTAATCCCCTCCGTAAAAATCATATCTGCCGATGGTTCCCATAAACAGCGTGTCTCCGGAAAACATGATTTTCCGGCCGCCGTTTTCATAGACGAAACACGAAGAACCTTTGCTGTGACCCGGAGTGTGGATGATTTCAAGCGAAAAATCGCCGAAATTTATCATATCGCCGCCTTTGAAAAATACATCGGCCGAAACGGTTTCGCCATCGAAATAAAAAGTCATGCTTTTTTCGGGATCCAAAAGATACTCCTCTTCCAATTCATGAGCCGCTATCTGCGCCCCCGTTTTCTCCTTGAAAGCTTCCGCTCCGGCTATGTGGTCGAAATGCCCGTGGGTCAAAATGATATATTCGCAGCTGAGTCCTTCTTTTGAGATAAAATCCATGATCCCCTGGTCGTAGGCGCCCGGGTCTATCAGGCACGCTTTTTTGTTTATTTCATCGTAAAGCAGATAGCAGTTTGCTTCGAGTTCTCCGAGCACATATTTCGCCACAACCATTTCATTTGTCCCTTCGGTTTTATTTGCTTTTGTTTCCTCCTTTTTTTCGCCGCACCCGAAACAGCCCGCGAAAACCAGAAACATCGCGGAAAATATGATAAAACGCGCTATAATAATCGATTTTTTCATAATTATTTTATTTTTACTTCCGCCCCCAAACGCGCCGATTCGTATATGGCGTCGATTATTTTCATCAGGGCCACTCCGTCGCGGGCGGGGCTTTTCGGCTGTTTTTTGTTTATCACGCAGTCGGCGAAATGGGCGATTTCCCCTTCAAACAGACCCTCGAACGACAGCGACGAATTGCCGCTGGGCTGCATGTTCACGAAATGTCCGTTCATATCCGTGTAAAATTCCACCCCGGGGTCTATTTTTATGCCCGCTTTCGTGCCGTAGAGCTCGATTGTGCCTATGTCGTTTTTGATATTCAAATTAAAAGAAGCCTCCACCGACAAAACAAACCCGTTGTCAAATCTGACCAGTGCCGAGGCGAAATCCTCCACGTCGTATTTAAACGCCACTTTCGCGCTCGTATCGGTGGA
>WQXD01000390.1 GCA_009785015.1 Oscillospiraceae bacterium
ACTCTCCGCAGTTGTCAATGACCAGATCCGCGGTTTCGTACAGGTTTTTGCCGCTTTTTGAGCGCGGGCGCGAAGCTTTGGAATATTCAAGCGAAGTTATCGCTATCACATAGGCCCCGAGCTCCCGGGCCCTGATTGCCATATCCACGGGAACGCTGTTTCTCCCCGAAACCGAATGCACAATCAGCAGATCTCCCCTTTTTATGCCGTACTCATCCGCCAATACTGCCCCGTAACCGTCGATGCGCTCGATTTTGCTCGTCAGTGTGGATGGCATGACGTCGCACATGAGGCCCGGCGGGAAAATGGGGTTTATCACGGCGAGCCCCCCCGTCCGGTAAAACGCCTCCTGGGCGATTATGCCCGCGTGGGTGCAGCCGAAAATATATATCATACCGTCGTCGCTTGCGGCCGTTTCCACGATTTTTTCGGCCGTTTTTCGCATGTTTTCCTGCTGTTCCTCAAACAGCCTTTTCAATAGGGCGCTGATTTTTTCGTAGTATTTTATTATATAATTCATAAATTGCCCCCGTTTTCATATTTAAATAAATAGTTTTCGAATTCTTTTTTTAAATGGTTCAGCGTATTTTCGGATATTTCGCGTTTTTTTGTTTTTTCGAAAATGAAGCTGATCACACCCGCAATCACGGGATCGAAAAGTCCGTTTGCGCACAGCGCTTTAGGATATTCGTTTTGCACCGTTTTTGCCATCGTCTCGAACATATACGGCGTACCCTTCCAGGCGCCTCCGCTCGCGTAAATTGCCGGAGGCTCTTTTTTTGTATCTATGAGGCCCGCGGCTTCGGCTTTTTTTACCGCGCTTATCATCTGCAGACCCATATTTTCGCCTGCGGAGTATATTATTTTTCGCGCAGCTTTGTCCCCTGCCCTTTCGCAGGCCGCCGCATATTTGCAAAATCCCGCAAACAAGCCGCGCTGGCTCACCTCTTTTCTGTAAAGGGCGCCCGTCGGCGCCTCGGGCGGAACACAGCCCAGATATTCATAGAGTTTCAAAGTCAGCTGCGTCTCTTCCCCCCAGCCGTAAATATGCCTGAAAGCCGCGCTCATCGCCTGTATTCCGATCCAGGCCCCGCTGCCCTCGTCGCCCACGGGTATCCCGCAGCCGCCCAAATGGATGGTTTTGCCCCCGGCGCAGTATATGGCCCCGGAACCGGTCCCCGCGAGCGCGACGCCCCCCGCATCGCCCAGAGAAGCGGCGAGCAGATGGCTGCGGCTCTCGGATATGTCGCATATATCCATATCTCCCGCAAGGCCGAGCTCTCTTGTGAAATTCTCGAAAAGCTCCCCGAAAAGCCCCCCTGATCCGACCATTGTTTTATACACCCTGCATATTTTGAAGTTTTTGCCCAATCCGGCGGCGAGTTCAGCCAGGGCTTCAAATATGTTTTCGCGGATTTTCTGCCCGCTTTCGAAATTGGGGTTCACCGCGCCGGAGCCGCCCCGGGCCAAAAGATTCAAATCGTCGTCAAAGGCGACAATCCGCAAACTCGTCCCGCCCCCGTCCACGGATAAATTCACGTTTTTCATGGCCGTTATCCTGCCTTTTCACAAATATTCCCGCAAAAACGACTCCGCTGCGGTCATTTTTGTCAAAATTTCCCCGCTTTCCGCGGTTTTTTGCCCGTATTCCATATCGCAGTACAAATCCGCCGGCTCTTTGGCTCCGGGGTATTTTTCCGCGAATTCATACGGGGTGGAGTTTTGCTTTAATTCGCCGTCTTTTTTTATCATATTCCAGAAAATATAGCTGTACAAAAACAGAAACGCCGCGCGCAGCTCTTTGATTTTTTTCGCTTTTTTCAGATAATCCCTGTACGAAGGCCTTGATTTTTTTTCTTTTTCCGCTTTTGTTATCAATTCTTCGTCTATGACCAAGCCGAGGCCTTGATTTTTCGGGTTTATTCCCATTTTGAATATGAAGCGTTTTATCGCGGCGGCTATCTTTTTCCTGAAAATTATGATCAGGGTTATGGTTATTGCAAGAACTGCCAGAACCAATATATAATAGGCAGTCATGCCGCCGTCGCTTTCCTGATAGGGCAGCCCCCCCAGTTCGCCTCCGAAATCGACGTCTGGCGCCATCGGGTTTGCCTCCGTGTCCGCCGCGAGTATCGCCCTTACAAGCCAACCCGCGATAAATGCCGCCGCGGATTTTATCATATTTATCAAAAACGGGATCACTATAACCCCAAAAAACACGGGCAGAACACAGACAGCGGACAGCATCGAAAAATAGTAGGCGTATATGCGGTCAGTCCCCGAAATGTTGTACGCCCCCATTTCGCCGTAAACGTCGAGTTCGCGGTTTATATACGCGAAGCTGCGCACAATGAAATAGCTCACGGCAAAACCCGTCATATAGAACGCGAAAACCACTCCGGCGTTTTTATCGGTTTCCATGATTCCGGTGAACATATAGTATATCGCGCTTGCCGCGAAAATGTTGCAAAACAAAAATGTGTTGTTTTTCTGCACGAAATCGAGCGGCGGTTTCCTCGAATAGAATATCCCGCAGCTCCCCGATATGAACGTGGAAATAAAGAGCATATACGAATAGTATGCCAAATCCCCCGCTTCCAAGGCCGTCATTTTCATGACTTCAAAGCCTTCTTCGGTGATAAAAAGCACGGGTTTTTGAAAATGCAGCCACGGGGCCGAGATTATATGCCGGCAAAAAAACGCGGCCGCAAGAATCAGAAGATAGGCGAAGTATCTGTATTTTTTTAAATTAAAAGCGAGCGTCGCGCCCAAAAACACAAAGAGCGCGTGCCAGATGTACACCAATACCGGGAATAAAACCGGCATATCGGGGTGATAGCCCAAAAATGAATAAAAAAGCGGCGCGAACAAAAAAGTGACCGGCAGAACCGTCAATAATTTACGCGTATATTGTCTGCCCGGACTCGCAGTCATAGAGTTTTCCGCCTTTCACAATTATCACCGAATCGCAAAACATGATTTTTTTGACCCGGCCGGCCAGATTGTCCGCCGTGATCATCGCATCTCCGGAATCCGCCGTTATTTCGGCCAAAAGCCGCTTGAAATTTTTTTCGTACGCGTCCATAAAAAATTCACGGGTCTCTATATACCCGGCGCTTTTGCCGGTGAATTTTACCAACGGATTTAAACAGGGTTCCGGCAGGGAGCCGTTGGAATAAAACACAATCTCGTTTTCCTCCGGCAGGATTTTTTTTAACGTGGCGCATATCTTTATGTTTTTTTCGAGATAGTATTTTTCGGAAACGTCCAATATAACGTATATCCGCTCAAAAACCGCGGGCTGTTCTTCATTTACCATGAGGCTCTGGATTTTCGCGCTCGCCTTCCAGTTTATCTTGTTTTGGGG
>WQXD01000391.1 GCA_009785015.1 Oscillospiraceae bacterium
GGCCGAGATTGAGATTGAGATTGACGGTGACGAAAACGGAACCGAAGATTCTATCGACGTTACAGAGCCCGAATCTGAACCTGCGGATAATATTCCCGGCTCCTCACAAACTCAGGACGCGGCTGACCCTGCGGCGATCCCTGCTATAACAGTAACCACAGAAGCCCCAACTACTGCCGAAGTTCCGGACACGACGGAGCCCGCCGATGCGCCTGAGTCCGCGGATTTCGCAACGGTTATCGACGTCCGCAAAGTTTTCCCCGACGCCCCCGAGAAATTTACCGGCGTACCCTTTCCCGAATCCGTCAGAATGACCGATTCGCTCAAAAAAAATATAAAAAGCCTTGCGGATTTTTCAGCCAAAGATTTCGCCGGCATGTATTTTTACATCATGACCACGACTGACAACGCCGCGCTTTTTAAACCGAATTACAGCGGGGCAATGCTGAGCGACGCGCGACGTTACAGGACAAATCTTGTAGACGCGGAATGCGGCACTTTGATAATGCCCATCGAACGGCCGAGAGAAGCCATATTGCAGGATATAAGATTAAATTTGCAGTCCGACGAGTTTGTTTCGGATATTGTATGCGCGCCCTTTGATATACAGTCCGAGCTTGTCAGGCAGGGCCTCGTGATGAATTTAAAAAAGATCCCGTTTTTAAATCCGAACGCGGAATATTATAATTCGTCGGCTACGGACGCTTTTACGATAAACGGCAATATCTACGGACTGGTTTCGGATCTGACGTTTGACCCCTCGAATATATACGCGGTGTTTTTTAACAAATCGCTTATTGAAGAATATAATTTGTCAAATCCCGTTGAAATGTATTACAACGGCGCATGGAACTACGATAAAATGTTTGAAATATCAAAAGAGCTCACGTCGGCAATATCTGATCTGGATCATGACCTGCGGTGGTCTTTGGGGATCGACAAAGAGAACGCGGATATAATCAACGGGATTTTTATGAGTTCGGGGAGCAGATATTTCACGAAAAGAGAGTATAGTTATCCTGTTTTGAGTTTCAACTCCGAGAAAACGCAAAGACTGATAGAAACAGTTTCGAAAATTTTCGCGCCGCGGTCAGAGAGCGGCATGGAAAATTATCTGACCTCGGACGAATGGAACCAGAACAAAGCTTTTTCAAACGGCAACGTTTTATTTTCCGTCTTAAAGTTAGATATTATACCCGAGATTTCAGATTCGCCGTTTGACTGGGGTATTCTGCCCGTTCCCGCGCTTGGTTCGAACGGCTACGAAAACGAAAACGGCCGCCCGTATTCTTTCACGGACAACAGTGCCCTGAGCATCTCTGTCTTGAAAAGCACGAGAAACACGGAAGCCTGCGGGATAGTCGCGAGCGCGTTATCCCTTGCCTCGCACCGCGAATTAAAAGAAATTTACGTAAGGGAGCAAATGACGTATCACCTGAGAAACGTAGACAGCGTGAAGATACTCGGCGATATAGTGCATAATATAACGTTCAGCCAATATAATGCCTTTTCGACGATACCCGAGGTTTACGGCTCGACTGCGGGCGTATTAAAAGAATCCGTAAACAAGAGGGGCAGTTTTAACGAGTTATACGAAAACAACAGGAAGATACTGAATGATTTTTTCAAAACCTCGCGGATTTTCGACAGGAATTAGATTTTTTATGTTTTTATAATATAATATAATAAGAATCGGGAGAAATTTTAATGAGCTATAAATTTACGATAATAATTCAAAAAGAAGAAATATCGGCTAAAGGCAAATATCAGTATGTCGCCAAATGCGCCGAAAACAACGTTGCGTCGCAGGGAAAAACATTAGAAGAAGCCGTTGACAATTTAAGAGAAGCGGTTGAATTATACTATGAGGATAATTACGCCGAAAAACCTATTCAATTATTGCCTGTATTTATTTCAACAATGGAGGTCAGTATTTAAATGGGTTCGAAATATCCCGTTCTTACCCCGAAGCAAATTATAAATACGCTTGAAAAATTTAATTTTCGTTTCGTGAGCCAAAAAGGCAGCCACATGAAATATTCAAACGGTAAAAGAATTACAATAGTTCCAAATCATGACGAGGTGTTAAAAGGCACATTAAAATCAATATTGGAACTTGCCGACATAAGCCTTGATGATTTTTTGAAAAAATTAAAATAAATATATTTTCTAAATAATATAAAAGGAGCGGTTATTAATGAAAAAAGGATTACTATGCGGCGCATTTATTATTGCATGTATAATTTTTGCTTTAACGGGTTGCAGACAAAACGCGGCATCCGATACTGAACCTGAAGAAATCAAGGACATAGCGACAGATGAAATCGCAACTACTGCTTTAGTGCGAAACATCGACGAAGAAGATAAAGACAGGGGTTATAGGAATTGCGATACGCCCACTGAGGCGTTGCAGGAGTTTTTCCGGCGGCAAAGAGATAATGAAGATTATATGGCGTTATGCTCATCTAAACTGCTCAAAGAAGATATAGACAGAATAGTGGAGCTCTGCCGTTCTATCGACAGTGTTCTTTTTGGTGATGGAGATGAAAACTTTTATCAGGAACTTACAGGTAAACCTCTGGCAAGAAATGAAACTATATTGAACATGTATGGAGTCGCGGTTTCTGAAGATGGCGTAGTCACAAGCCTCGGCCAGTCAGCTTACGGTTACGCTGTTTTGGTATATAACGAATATAACTACAGATATTTTATAAGCGATATTGATTTTTTCCTTGAATAACTCTGCGTCTGTTACTTTATCCCCCCGAGAACGTTCATGATTTCTTTTAAACAGTCAATAATATTTTCGCCGTCTTTCAGAAAGTACGCGGCATGAGGCTTCTGTCCCATCGACAGCAGCAGCCTGCCGTTCATTTTTGAAGCGGCGATCGTCCATTTCTCGAGGGTTTTCTGACCGTTGGGCTGAGATAATATCTTTGAGTACAGTATTATAGATTTTTTGTCTTTGTTTTCTATCGCGTCGATATATTCAAGGCAGGCGCTGTTTCTTATCAGGGCTATGTCTATAAGATTCCCCACGGGTTTTGGTATGTCGCCGAACCTGTCAAGCAGTTCGTCATTTAAATCGTCGGCGTCGTCTTTGTTTTCGACGGCGGCTATTCTTTTATATATTTCTATCCTGACAAGCTCGCTTTCGATATACCTGTTAGAAATAAACGCGTCTACGGCTATGTCGATAAGACACTCTGTGGGTTCGGGAGGGATATTTTCTGGCGTCGTAGGGGCGGGCCTTGTGTCCGCCCCCGATTTCACGTCGGCGTTGGGTTCAAGGGCGGACACAAGGCCCGCCCCTACGGATCCATCATAATCGTCACCATCATCAAATCCGTCCGGAA
>WQXD01000392.1 GCA_009785015.1 Oscillospiraceae bacterium
GAGTCCATAAAACAAGCGGCAAGGCGTCCCAGCCCCCCGTTGCCGAGTCCCGGATCCACGTCCTTTTCATATACCTCTTCAAGAGTATGCCCGTAATCGTTCATTATTTCTTCAAGTTCATTTTCGATGCACAGGTTATATATATTGTTCTTGAGCTGTTTGCCCACGAGAAATTCCATGCAGAGATAATATATGGTTTTCATACGCTTCGATTTTGTTTTGCTTCTGGAATCGCGGCGTTTTTCGGAGAGCATATCCCTTGTCAGGACGGCGAGCGCTTTATAAAAGTGTTCCGGACCTGCGTTTTCGCAGGTCAGATTATAATATATAGACAGCTTTTCTTCTATTATTTTTTGCAGTTTATCTTTCGTATAACCGGTATTAATACCGGGGCGATTAAGCCCCGAACTCCGTTCGGGATACGCCTTGTTTTTATTTACTTCATTTATTTCAGTATTCATTTAAGCAATTTTCTCCCGTTAATATAATATAAGACGATATTATTTATTAAGTAGGAGCGAACACAGTTCGAGGCGTTCGCCCCTACGAATTACTGTCTGAAATCATCAGCAAATTTTTTATTATTTCCGTAATAACCCATAATACATTTTAAGATATTCCTTGGCAGACTGCCCCCAGCTGAAATCCCATTCCATGACGCGTTTTACAAGCTCAGACCATTTTTCTTTGTCGCGGTAAACCTCGCAGGCCCTGTTTATCACTTCTATTATGCTGTCGCTGACATAATCCGTAAACACGAACCCGTTGCCTTTGCCTCCGTCGGTTTCATATGGCATGACGGAATCTTTAAGCCCGCCGGTTTCCCTGACTATGGGCACCGCGCCGTATCTCGAGGCAATCATCTGCGTTATCCCGCAGGGCTCGAACTTCGAGGGCATCAGCAGCATATCCGCGCCCGCGAATATCCTCCTCGACGCCTCGTTGTCATAGCCTATGTTCACGCCGATTTTGTCGGGGAACCTTTCCCTGAACGACTCGAACAGGAGTTCGTATTCCCTGTCGCCCTTGCCCAGCAGCACAAACTGTATGGGCAGCTTTACCAGCTCGTTCATTGCCCCGACTACCAAATCTATGCCTTTGTGCCGCACAAGCCTCGTGACTATCGCGATTACCGGTATCTGGTCGTCCTGCTGCAGGTTCATCAGCATCTGGAGCTGAAGTTTGTTTTCGAGTTTATTATTTATGCTGCCGCTGTCAAAGTGCGCGAAAATTTTTGAATCCGTCTGCGGATTGTACGACTCCGTGTCTATCCCGTTGAGTATGCCCCTTATTTTTTCTGTCTGCATGTTGATAATTGGGTCAAGATTATGCGCGTATCTGAAATCGTGTATCTCTTTTGAGTACGTGGGCGAAACCGTCGAAATGATATCAGAACACATCATCGCTCCTTTCATCAGGTTTATTCCACCGTCAAATTCCAGCACATGCTTATATTCGAACGGGATGTCAAATATATCCTCAAGTATAGACATGTTGTATTTTCCCTGGTATTCTATATTATGAACGGTAAAAATAGTCTTTATATTCCTGAACTCTTCTTTTCGTAAATAAGTCGTCCTGAGATAAATCGGCACCGCGGCGGACTGCCAGTCGTGCGCGTGGATTATATCGGGTATGAAATCTATGGCTTCAAGCATATCAATGACGGCTTTGCCGAAAAACGCGAATCTCTCTCCGTCGTCGAAAAATCCGTAGCAGTCCGCCCTCTTGAAGTAATACTCGTTGTCGATAAAATAATATACAACGTCGCCCTCTTTCGCCGTAAATATCCCGCAGTACTGATGCCGCCAGCCCAAATCCACGTATATTTTCCCAAAAAATTCCAATCGGTCGCTGAACTTCGCCATTATTTCCTCATACAGCGGTATAACAATCCGGACGTCTATATTTTTTTCGGTTTTGTAAAGGTTTTTGGGCAATGCCCCGATAACTTCGCCCAACCCTCCCGTTGTTATGAACGGCGCCGCTTCGCTTGATGCGAACAATATTTTCTTCACGACGGGCGCATCTGGTTTGACGGGGGTTTCGCGTTTTTCGATTTTTTTGATGTTCGCGGGTTTTTCGACGGCGGGTTTCTTCAAATCTTTTTTTGTTCTTCCCGTCATGCTTTTCCCTCCTTTTTTTGTTCTGGTTTTTCCCTTACTGCTGTTTTTATCTTTTTTCGGTATTATTTTAGATACCGGCGCCGCGTTTGAACCGGTTTTTTTAGAGGTCTTTCTTGCCTTGTTATCTTTATTATCTTTGCTATCCATATTATTTTTACCCCTCTGAAAATTTTGAAATTTTTATTTGTTTCTATAATATTAAAATAATGCGTGGCGCCAATTGAAGCCCTCTTTAGCGGCGTCAGCCGCGTAAAGGGGGCGGCACTAAAACGACGTTTGCGTCGTTATTGTGCCGGGGGATTCAAAATCCGATGTTGCGCAGGGGAATCACACCCGCCGCCTGCATAACGACGCAAGCGTCGTTTTAGGCGCACCTCTTTCACCAAAGAGCGCTTTTCGGGAAAATTTCGTTTTTACGTGGGTTTTTCAATTAGTACCGCGCATTTTATTAATTATATTATATCCTCTTGTTTTTTGTAATGTACATCAGGTATTCTTTATCCGCCGTCAATCTTTTGCCGTCGGTTATAAACACGCTCTTGTCGGCTATGAGCCATTCGAGAACGCAGTCTTCGCCGATTATGCCGTCCTGCATTATTATGCAGTTCCTCACCGATGAGTTACCGCTTATCTTTACCCCCCTGAAGATAACGCTGTTTTCAACCGTTCCGTCCACAACGCACCCGTCGGCTATGAGAGAGTTTTTCGCATTCGCGTTTTTGCCGTACACGGTAGGCTCGGAGTCCCTGACTTTTGTGTAAAAATTTCTGCCGGCGCTGTAAAACAGTTCGTTTCTTTTGCCGCTGTCGAGCATTTCCATGTTGTGTCTGAAATAGCTGCTGATAGAATTTATATGCGCGCAGTATCCTTTGTGTGCATACCCCATTATTTTTATATTATCCACTTCGGCAAGCAAAATATCCCTGCCGAAATGTGTTTTTCCCGAAGCGAGGGCGTTTGCGAGCATGTTTAGCATGTAGTCTTTGCGCATTACCCATATGCTCATGCTTATTTTATATCCCCCCTCGATATTCTGAGGATTAACCATAACCCCGTCGATTCTTCCCGTGCTGGGCGATACGTTGTAGAGTATGGAATGCGAGGCGGATTCGCGGTCTACATGATGTTCGTTATAAACGGCGGTTATATCCGCTTCGCTTTTTATATGATAGTCTATGACGTTCTTGTAGTTTATGTTACATATCATATCGCAGTCGCTCATGATAAC
>WQXD01000393.1 GCA_009785015.1 Oscillospiraceae bacterium
CGGTCATTGTTTTGTTTGTATCGTCCCAACTGTTGCGGGCGAAGTCATACTCGAAAAAGCTGTATTCAGTCGCCGCTACCGACGGGCATGTGTCCATTTCAAGCACCATCTGATTTCCTCCGTGACCGTGTGTTGTTCCCGGCGGTATCAGATACAAATCGCCTATGTTTGAATCCCAGACTGAAATATAATCTTTCCAGTTTTCTATTTCTGTAAGGTTATTCGATTCACGGCACAACGCTTCCCATTCCTCAAGGTCAGCTTTTTCTTTATATCCCATCAATGTACACGCATCTTCATACGCTTCGCAGATATAATATGTCTCATATCTGCCGAGAGGCTCGTTGAAGTGGCGCTGTACATAATCGGTCGAGGGGTGGTTGTGTATGGGCATAGCGGTTCTCTCAATCGGCGTTTTTTCCGGAAAATAGCCGTCGTCAAGCCATACATCCATAGGAAATAAATGCGGGTATGTATCCGTAAGATATTTGCCGAGAAACTCTTCCTGATACTGCATCAGGTTCAACATGGGCATTTCTATCGTTTTTTCGCCGTTGAGACTGATAATCATGCCGAGTTCAGGTCCTGCGAGTTCGTTCCACGCGTTGCACTCAAGCCCCGGCACGTCAAATAAATCGCGGTAACGGTATGCTCCCCACGGTCCCGGCTGATAGATTTTGATTTCTTTTACAGGATATTTGAGCGTTTCCTGTATTATATTGTCGTATGTATTGCGGGGTATCATTTTCAATTCTTCCGCATTGATTGCCTCAACCCAATAATCCATTTTATCTATGATATAACTTTTTTGCCTGTCCAACAGATAATAATCGCAGTAGTAATACTCTTTCCAGCCGTATTCTGTATCGGGCGAACTATATCCGAACGGCACGAGTTTTTTATCCCACATCTTCCACAATACAGGCTGCCGCGTTATGTCGAAGTAAATAACAATGTCTGCTTTCGCTATTGCCGCGCCATAACCGTAGATTATTGTATTTCTTTGCAATTTTTCGGGCAATTCATTTATCTTTTCTTTGTCAAGCAAATCTTCGATCGTCCCGTCGCTGTTTACATAACCGAAACCCGGGTCGTCGGTGATGTTTTTTTGTTTGTATGCTTTTATTTCTTCAATGGATTTGTAATAACCATTTATGTCTATATATGCAAATCCATTAACGCCTTTATCATTCTGTTTAAGCGTTGATATGATTTTGTCCCACTCCACACCGTACCAGCCGTCAAACGCCGCAACGACAGGGCGTTTAAATTCCGTTGATTTGTTTTTTATTGCTTTGATGATTTCGGTATATACGGAATTATTGTCAGTGACGATACTGTCGCAGTATTCCTTTGTTATCGTTATGATATTTTCCGCATTCCTACGGTCTTCGTATAATGGCATATCTTTTATCCCCCTGATATATTTTTTCCTTTTCCTTAATTATACTATTTGACTTATTACAAGTCAAGTGTTATAATTAAATATATAAATTTGACACGAAAGATTTATATGAGCGGCCATTATGATTAAACCGAAAAAACTTATCTGCATATTGCTTAAAAAATCAGAGAGGAGAACGATATGAAATATTCGTTTATGAGCTTTTCATGTCCCGACGCCGGTATCGACAAATTTTTTTCAATCGCAAATATGTACGGATATGACGGAATCGAGCCGCGAATCGACGCAGGTCATAACCACGGCATAGAACTTGGATCAGATAAACAGTATTTGAAAGAAGTACGGAAAAAATCAGCCGAAGCAAAAATCGAGATTTGCTGTATAGCCACGTCATGCGAGTTTGCGAACGCCGAAACATGGCAGGAAAATGTCGAAGCGGCGAAATATGCCGTTGAATTAGCGGCGGAAGTCGACGCATCTGCAATCAGGGTTTTTGGCGGAGGCATACCAAAAAGTACGGAACGCGAAAAGAGTCTTGATTTGATTGTCGGGGCGTTGACGCAGATTTCAGAATACGCTTCGCTGGCGAAAGTGAATGTATGCCTCGAAACCCATGACAGTTGGTGTGCCCCGCAAACTGTCGCGGATATTATGGAACAGGTAAACCGCCCGCATATAGCCGTAAACTGGGATATAATGCACCCGGTTTTACAAAATTTTGCCACGGTTGAGAAGTCGTTTGAAATATTAAAGCCATGGATAAAACATATTCATATACATGACGGCGTATTGACAAACAACAGCATAGAATTTAAAGCGATCGGTGAAGGAATAATCGACCACGCAACGGCGATAAAACTGTTAAAAACCGCAAATTATGATGGATATATAAGCGGAGAATGGATTGACTGGGAATCGTATGAAATATGTCTGCCGCGTGAACTTGTCAAATTAAAATATTATGAAGAGAGGTAAATTGTCAAGTGAATAACGAAAAAATAAAAGCCGCTATCTTGGGTTACGGCAGAAACGGAAGCACAATGCACGCGGACGCAATCGAAAAATCCGCAGAGTTTGATCTGACTGCGGTATGCGATATTGACGAAAACGCGAGAAATAAAGCGCATGAACGGTTTAACTGCCGCGTATATGAAAATTATCATGATATGCTTGAAAGAGAGGAATTGGATCTTGTCATAATCGTGACAAGGAGCAGCCAGCATTGTGAAATGGTTTGCGACTGTCTTGAAGCGGGAAAAAATGTTCTCGTTTCAAAACCATGGGCGTTAGATTGCGGTCAGGCTGAAAAAATGATTGCCGCCGTTAAATCAAGCGGCAAATTATTGCTGCCGTGGCTTCCGGCAAGATGGGGAGTTGATTTGCTCAGGCTACGCGAACTGATAGCCTCCGGCATTATCGGCAAAGTATTTCAAATAAAAAAAAGCGAGTTTTCATTTGCCGTAAGAAACGACTGGCAGACGCTGAAAGAATTCGGTGGAGGTTATCTTCTCAACTGGGGTCCGCATTTAATCGACCAACCCGTTCATCTTTTAGGTCAGTCGGTAAAATCTGTGTATGCCGAAATGAAACATCTGATAAATCTCGGCAACGCTGAGGATATGTTTTACGCGGTGATGAAAACCGAAGATAACACGGTTATTGTTTCTGAATATAATCTGTGCGCGGATAAATTGCCGAATTGGGTCGTACAGGGCGACAGGGGGACGCTATTCGTAAAAGGAAACGAGATAGAAATTCATCGTGCGATTCTGCCGGACAACCCCGACAGCAATTCATACGGAACCGCCGCCGGAATGGAGATAACGACGGAAACAATACCCGGCGACAGGTACGGCGACACAGATATTATATACGCCCATATAGCTTCCGCGCTGCGCGGTAACGAAAAGTACAGCGTTTCTACGGA
>WQXD01000394.1 GCA_009785015.1 Oscillospiraceae bacterium
AATTCGTCCGGCGTCGCGTACGGAAATATCCGCTGGTCGAAATATAAAGCTATCGGAATTTTACCTTTGCAAATCCTTTCAAGCTCGCCGATCGGGTTCGCGCCCAATTCCGGGTTTATTATATCCGCTCCGCATTCATATAAATCCTGCATGATTTCGCAAATATAACCGTCTGTATGCATATATACAAGCCTGCCGCCGTCAACACACAGCCCAAATATTTTTTTCAGGCATGGTTTGATATATTTGCGCCATTTGTCCGCGCTTATGACCATCCCGTTCTGCGAACTGAAATCGTCGCCGAAATATATTATTTTGTTTTTGTCTTTTTCAAGCTTTTGTTTTGTCTGTCTGATATTATAAGCCAAAATTTTATCAATAAGCATTTGCAATTCCGGCGGCTCCTCGAAAAAGTCGATCATGGCTTCCTCGAATCCGCGCAGATCCAAAATACGCAGGTACATGAACCCATGCGGAAGTCCGTCGTCTTGAACCGGTATTTGCAAATCATGTATTTCTTGCCTTGTTTTTACGGGGTGTCCCGTCACTATTGACCAAAACCCCTTGTTCGCGTTGCTCCATATGCACCCCCACTCATCCGTCCACTGACCTATGCGGTAACTGGCGGGCATATCTCTTTCAGGCTCATAATCTTCATACCATGTTCCGACCAAATCTTTACTATATTTCGAAAGCAATTTTTTTAATTTGTCGCCATATCCTATAAAAGCCGCCGGAAGAATTCCGATATCTACGGGTATCTGTCCGGGATATTGATATTTTACCGCTTTTATCATCAATTCATCCGGCGTCATTAATTTCCGCCCTTTCCGTAAATTCAAGAGACTGTTTTATGACAGTCTCTTGAAAAAACAATATAAAACTCAGAATCAGCGCGTTTTTTTAAGTGATTTTTTTGCCGTCAATATTCCCGCAAGCGTGAAGGCGGCAATGAAAATAAAGATCATGGCCATGTCGCCCGTTTCGGGGCTTGGAGTTGGTATGCTCGGGGCAGGGGGATCCGCAACCGCGGCAGGGGGTTCTTCCTCAACAATTGCAGGGGGTTCTTCTTCGACAACCGGCGGAGGCGGCGTCACATCGTCGGCGGAGAGGACAATATAATCGTGATTCGGTATATCCCAGACGACGATTTCGCCGGCGCTGTTGCGGTTGACCGATATGGCTCGGTCCTCGCCGTTGCTGAAATTATCGATCGTCTTTTCCATATCGTCCACCTGGAACATCATACCTATTTTATCGCCCGCTTTGTAAGTGAAATCGGGATGCCTGAAGTACATTTCGACGTAATATATCGTCTTGTCGTTCGGGTCTACCCTGACCAAATAGTCCATGTAGTCCTTCTCCGTGCCGTTTACTTTCAAACACGCGAAGAAATCGCTTGTGTCCCCGTCGTTAAAAGCCCCGGTGTATATATAACCGGAATTGTCCACGCACAGGTGGGTGGCATACGTTTCGACGCTGGAATCGCTGTTTGTCGGTTCGATGAATACCTCCAGAGCATCTCTGTTCCAGATAAAATATTCCTCGGTGAGCGGTCCGTCCATCGGCATGCCTACCATGGACGGCGGAGTCGTGGGAGTCGGGTCGTGTATCTCCGCGAACACATATATGCCTTCCTCGTTCCAGAGAATCCATGCTTTGCCGGTTGCGAAGTTATCTCTGGTGCTGGCGGAATCCGGGGCCAATATGTCGATTGGCACTAAAAGGGATTTCGCATAGGCCTCATCCATTATTCCGTCTATTTGGATCGAGCCCTTTTGTATGTATTTGACGTCGCCCATACTGGACCCTCCCGAGCCCGCCGTAACCTGAATTACTGCGGCCGATGCGATGATTGAAACGGCCAAAAGAACAATCAAAAACTTTTTCATAAATTCACCGTATTCCTTTTTATTATATTTTAAATCGTTTATCCTTGTTTTAGATTATATCATGAACCGAATATAATTGTCAAGCCATTAAAGGAATTTATTTTTATATTACGATTACATGATTGATTTTTTATGGAAAATATGCTATTATGTATGCCATGATTGGTTGCGCTCAGCGGGGGAGTTAAAATAGATTACAACAAAAAACTAAAAAAGGAGAGAAGATAAAGAATGAGTAAACTTCAGACAACGTTGAATGACGAAACAAACGACATTATCATCGAAAACGAACAAATGCGGCTGATTATCGGCGCAAACGGTATAACCAAGAGCCTGATATGCAAATCTTCGAACGAGGAATGTCTTGCCGTGGGCGAAGACATCGCCATTTTTTCGATCACGCAGGAACGCCCGTTCAACAACGAAGTAAAACTGGCACACCCGAACAAAAGAACTGCGTTTCAGGCAAAAGCCGTCCGCCGCGAGGGTGACAGATTGATCGTCGGTTTCGAAATTATACCGTATGAAGCGGTCGTCGAAGTGAAAAAAACGCCGCAGTATATAGCTTTCACTTTAACGGATTTTATCGTGCTTCCAAAACATTACGGATTGAACATGGACGTTCCGCCTGCGGCTGAAATGCGTTTACTGCAACTGCCTGTTCACAACAGGGAAAATTTCGGCGAATGGCTCAATGTCTGCTGGGACGACGCGGCAGCCGTAAACGTAATGTCTACGTCGCCATATGCCCGCATAGATTCTGAAAAGCGAAAAGGGTACCGAATAATGAGCGCGGACGCGGTAAAAGGCATCAAACTGAAAGGCGCGGGAGCCGCGCTGACTGTAAGTTCCGCCGACAAATTGCTCGACAATATCGCGCAAATAGAAAAAGATTACAATCTGCCCCACGGGGTTGAAAGCCGTCGGAACAAAATGATAAACGCATCGTACTATTGGTCCGCCGACGTTACCCCGGAGAATGTGGATGAACATATCAGATACGCCAAAATGGGCGGTTTCCGGCTTATGCTATTGTACTACACCTGTATATTCGAAGAAAAAGGCGGCTACGGACTCAACGGAAATTACGATTACCGCAAGGAATATCCCAATGGCAAAAATGATTTGGAAAAGATGTTGGAAAAGATAAAAGCGGAGGACATTATTCCGGGGCTGCATTTTTTGCATACTCACATCGGTGTTTTAAGCAGATATGTCACTCCCTCAGCCGACCACCGTCTGAATATCACGACGCGTTTTACGCTCGCGCGACCGTTTAACAAAGAAGATACGGCAATATATACGGAACAAAACCCCGAGGGCTCTGTCATGGCCGGCAGGTGCCGTGTACTTAAAATCGGCGGCGAACTGGTTACATATACGGGATATAAAACAGAGCCGCCCTATTGTTTCACCGGGATTGAG
>WQXD01000395.1 GCA_009785015.1 Oscillospiraceae bacterium
CTCGCGCATATCTTCAACAGCGAATCCAGGGATTATTACAAGCTCGAAAAGCTCTGGGGCGACGGGGAAATCGTGAATTTTCTTTCATAGGCGGGTAAGGCAGGCGAATAATGAAAAGATTTAACGTGACCGGGATATGCGTTCCCGGTAAAGATTATATGGTCGATATAAGCGGCAAAATCGCGCAGATAAAAAAGCTCGTCGACGACGGCAGCTATTTCACGATCAACCGCGCCAGACAATACGGAAAAACGACCACGCTGTATGAACTCAGAAAGCGTTTGGCAAATGAATATTTGGCGGTAAAAATCAGTTTCGAGGGATTGGGCGATGAAAGTTTCGAATCCGCCGAAAAATTTTGCCCGATGTTTGTAACGCAAATAGTGAGGGCATTGAAAAGTCCGTCTGTCGACGTCGAACAGGAATACATAGAAAAATGGAATCGTTACGTCGATAATTTTGATTTTTTAAGCGAGCATATAGCAGAGATGTGCCATGATAAAAAAGTTGTTTTAATGATAGACGAAGTAGACAGGACAAGCAATAACCGCGTGTTCCTGCAATTTTTAAGCATGCTGAGAAAAAAGTATCTTGCATGCAATGTCGGCGACGACTATACTTTCCACAGCGTAATTCTCGTGGGGGTATATGACGTCAAAAACATCAAGCTCAAGATGATAAATGAAGGACTCTATACCCCATCCGGCACGGAAAACAAAATATATAACTCGCCGTGGAACATCGCGGTCAGTTTCAAAGTTGATATGTCCTTTTGCCCCGAGGAAATCGCGACGATGCTCGGCGATTATGAGTCTGATTACAATACCGGCATGGATATAGCCGTAATATCAAAAGAAATACACAGCTATACAAGCGGTTATCCGTTTTTGGTTTCGAGGGTTTGCCAGTGTATCGACGAAGAATTGGATAAGATATGGACAATTGAAGGCGTAAAAAAAGCGGTGGATATCCTGCTCAAAGAAAAAAATATGTTATTCGATGATTTAAGCAAAAATATCGAAACTTACGCGGACCTGAAAAAGATTTTATATGAGTTGCTGTTCCTCGGGCAGGAAAAGGTCTTTAATATCAATAATCCGACGATAAATTTAGGCCATATGTTCGGTTATCTGGCAAATGAAAATAACAAGATAAAAGTTTCAAACAGCATATTCGAGATAATGATATACAATTACTTTATCTCGGAAGACGAGGTTTCGGGAGAAACAAGGATCAGAATCCCGCCGAAAAGCGAAATAGCCGAAAACGGGCGCTTCAATATGGAGCTGTGCCTGCAAAAGTTCGCGCAGCGCTACGCCGAGATGTATAAATTAAGGGATGCGGAGTTTCTGGAGCGCCACGGCGGGCTGCTGTTTATGACGTATCTGAAGCCGCTGATCAACGGTCACGGGTTCTGCCATATAGAGAGCCAGACTAACGATTTCAAAATCGATATCATCGTGGACTACGACGCCGAACAGTTTATCATAGAGCTGAAAATATGGCACGGCCAAAAGCTGCACGAGGCGGCATATAAACAGCTCGCCAATTATCTCAAACTCAAAAACGCGGACACGGGATATCTCTTGAGTTTTGATTTCCGCCGGGAATCAAACAAAGATAAAAAAACCGAATGGATTGATTTTGACGGCAAAAAAATCTTTGACGTTATTGTGTAAGCGGCAAAAAAAGCGGGTTGTCAGAACAAGTGCAACAGGGTGCAATAACGGATTTTATATTTTTGACTTTCCTGATACATTGCGGAATTTAAGTTTCAAGGTCGACAGCGAAGGTAAATACAGCCGGTATGTAAAAAAATTGCTTGAGCGGAGTTTTGAAGTTTAGCTGCCCACTCGCTTAAATTTGTCACGAAAGTACCTTTTTTTGTCACGAACGGAAATTTTTTGCCGTTCGTGCCATTTTTCTTGCGTTTCGTGCCAAATCCCGCACAGGATAAATTTTATGAAATTTATAAAAATAAATTGACAAAATCATCATTGTCGTGTAAAATAAATATATATGGACTGCCTAAAAAACAAAAAACACAACCAAAAGTGGAATGACACTATTGGATAATGTCGGTTTATGACATTTTGAGCGTAAGTTATTACAACCCTATAGACAGCGGCAATTTTTTTTGATACACTTGGTGTATGGTAAAAGTTGCCGTAAATTTTATTTGTATGGAGGTTTGTTGTATGAAATCCAAAATTTTGAGCAAAATAAGCGGTATGATAGCCTGCCTGGCGCTGATGGCGACAGTTCTAAATGTCAACGCGGTGTGTCAGTTCTTCTTCCATCAGCCCGAATTGCCGCAAAACGCGAAAAAACTGCGCAGATTTTAGTGGACGATAAAATATCCGACAAAATAGCGGCCGGATTGGTCGCAAGCGGGACGATAAATGCCGAAGATAGGGAAATATATAAGTTCGGGCTGAAATACATCGCGAATATATTTTTGAACGCGGCGACGACTTTGATTATAGGCTTTATCTTCGGCATGGTCTGGCAAAGCGTTTTGTTTATGGTATCGTATATCCCCCTGCGCTCATATGCGGGCGGGTACCACGCGAGAACCCCCTTGAGATGTTACATTTTTTCGGTAATTTTTACGGCGTGCGTGTTACTTGGCATAAAATATATCCCATATGACAGCATACTGCTTTTGACCATGACTTTTGTTTCGGGAGCAATGATATTTGTATTTGCCCCGGTCGGCGACGAAAATAAACCGCTTGACGCAACGGAAACGATGGTGTTTAAAAAACGGGCGAGGATTGTATTATCGGCGGAGATAGGGTTGATTTGTTTGTTCTTGTTCTTAAATTTGGCTTTTATCGCCGTTTGCCTTGTTGTTTCCGTAAGTTTTGCGGGCTTGATGGTTGTCTTGGGCAAACAAAAAAACAAAAACAGGAAGAAGAATTTATCGCAGTGAGGGAAAAAAGATGCAGAGGGAAAACGAGTATATTTTAGCCTGCTGTAAATATTTGCAGCCAGACCATGGGCGTCTGGAGGAATTGCACGGCGGGAGCCTCGATTACATATACATCCTGGGACAGCTGCTGTATAACCGCGTCGGCGGCGCCGCATGGCAAACGCTGGAAAAATCGCCGCTGGAGGGCAAGCTGAACCGCGAGTTCAAGAACACATTGAAGGCGATACACGAGACGAACAAGACCAAAGGGGAGAGCTACAAAAAGTCGCTTGAGCTTTTGGCCGGCGTCTTGTCCGGCGCCGATTTCCCGTATGCGCTGCTGAAGGGCAGCTACTTAGCAGGGCTGTACCCGCCGGGGGTGAGGACGTCGAACGA
>WQXD01000396.1 GCA_009785015.1 Oscillospiraceae bacterium
ATGGCGCGGGGCGCGGAAAATGAATCTCAGGAGATCGCCAAAGCCGCCGCCGAAAACACCGTCAGAAAATACGAAGAAGTAAAAGACAAAGAGGAACAAAAAGATAAAGAAGATAAATGGAGCGGGTTCGGGGAGATCAACAACCCGAAAGTCAGGCAGCCCACCCCGGAAGAAGCGGAAAAATATCCGCTTCTGACAAATCTCCCCGCGCTGTATATCACGACTGAGTACAAAATGTCGGTAATAACCAAAGAAACATATCTCGCCGCCAGATATACGCTCGTATATGAAGACGGAAGCGGAATATATGACCAGCCCCTGATGATCAAGGGCAGGGGAAATTTTCAATGGGCAATGCCGAAAAAGCCCTACACCGTAAATTTGGCCAAGGATACAAGCCTGCTCGGAATGAAAAGCGCGGGAAAGTGGAATCTGCTGGGGGAGTATATCGATAAAACTCTGCTTCGCAATTACCTGACGTTCTGGCTCGCTTCCGCCGCCGGGCTGGATAATACCCTCGAATGCCGGTTCGTCGACGCCTTTTTCAACGGCAAATACAACGGCAACTACCTCATAACCGAGGCCATCCAAATCCACGAAAACCGCCTCGACATAAATAAATACAGCGAGGCTCTGTTTGAAATCGAGGCGGTTTACCGGCATGAAGACAACAAATATTGCATAGAGATGATCGACGGCTATATTCATATCATGTATAAAAAACCCGGCGAAGAAGACCTTTACACCGGCCTGAAACAAGAAAACCTCGAAAAATTCAAGAAGTTTTTCAATGAGCTCGACGACTCGCTGAGCGAAGGCTATGACTCGTATTCAAAATATATCGACGTCGAATCCTTTGTCAACTGGTATGTGGTAAACGAGTTCTGCAAGAATTTCGATTCCAACTTCACCTCAAGCTGTTATTGTTATCTGAAAGAGGGCAAACTCTATATGGGGCCCGTGTGGGACTACCATACCTGTTACGGCAGCCAGAACGCGGCCACGTGCATGGACCCCAAAGGTTACCACGTAAACGGTTCTCCGTGGTATGGCAGGCTCATGCAGGATGAAACATTTTTCCGGCTTGTAACAGAGCGCTGGACGCGGCTTCGGGCGGACGGGGTACTTGAAGATTTTGTGAATGACCTGTATGACACAGCCGAATACATATCGGAATCGAGGATCTTAAATTTCGAGCTGTGGCCGAAGTCCCTGAAGGACAGCGGACTGCGGGGGAACAAGTCGAGGTACACCTACGAAGGCGAATTGGATTATCTGACCGATTGGATCGCGAAGCGGATCGCCTGGCTCGATTCGCAGTGGCTTGGAAAATGATTACCCGGACACAAGCCGCCCGGCGATCTTCATCACGCGGTCGTACTCGGAAATGTGATAGCGCCCCTGCCAGTACAGCCCTTTCGCCGTGCCGATCTGGCCGGCGACCGTCTCCAGGTCCTCCAGCGCGCCGAGCACCCACATATTCTTTTTCGCCGCGCTTATCTTCTTGTAAACTTCGGGCCACTCGCCGACGCCCGGTTTGCCCGCCTGGGGCACCCACTGCACGCATTTCAGGTTTTGTATAGACAAAATGGAATCCAGATGGGGAAGCTGCCCCGTCCCGTCGAGATGATAGTAGTTATATCGCGGCGATTCGCTTGCGGCCAATTCCAGATCCCACAAGACAAACCTCTCGAAATGCTCCGGGCCGATCATCGCGGAAAAATCGCACTGCATGGCCCCCCACGGGACAGGCGCGAACAGGCCCCCCCAGTGAGAGTATCCGCGCGCGGACGGCGTAAGGCTCATCTGTTCTCTTCCGACGGCGCATGAGGCCTTATGGAACTCCATCGAAAGCCGGTTCACCTCGTCCGGTTTGTCGTAGAGCATATAGCAAAGTTCCATGGGTTTGTAAAATTCGGAAATCATATCCAAGCAGTACCCTCCCCCCAAAGACGAGCTGATCGCGTAACCTCCCCCGAAGCGCCGCTCCAGGGCCGCGGCGATTTCGCGGTAACGCGGATAAAATACGCTGTCTTTGTCGAGAGCGACCCGCATTTTTTCTATAGGCGGCACATTTTCCGCTTTGTACCACACCGTGTTCGCATCCACATAAGCCTTCGCGCCGAAAAACTCCACTGTTGAAACAGGCCCGAAATACATCCAGACATACGGGAACCCGTCGCATTCATAGCGCATGGAACGCATGATGTATTCCAGCTTTTCGGCGATTGTGTCCGCCGGTTCTCCGCGGGGATAACGGAATAATTCTTCGGTTACGAGGCCTTCGGGCGCGGGCGTTCGGGAATCCCCGTAGAAGGCGAGGTGCAGCAGGGGCCGGTCCGTCTCCCGCCGCCACCAGAGCTCATAGCTGTCTTGTATCTTCGCCCAGCGTTCTTCGGCAAAAATATCGAGCATTTTCAAATCATCCTTTCAGTTTGTCAATTTTGATATATTATACTCCAGGAAAATACAAAAGTCAAGAGGGGAAATATATATGAACATAAAATACGCGGCAAAAATCATAGCGGTCATTTCGCTTCTGTGCGGACTGCTGTTTTTGCTCTCCTGCACAAACGAAGAAGACACAAAAGATACATTATCCCGACGCGAAGACGGCATAAACGATAATCCGGATGCCGGGGGGATTCAGCCTGACGGCGGCCTGATGCGTGACAATTTGCCGGAACTCGATTTCGGAGGATATGAATACAGGATATTAAACGGGGAATTTCCGACTATGTACACCGGGCTCTTTCCCGAAGAGGCGATCGGCGAAGTCTTAAATGACGCTTTCCACACGCGCAACAAAAAGATAGAGGAACGTTTCAACATCAGTTTAAAAGTAGCCGGGATCAGCGTTATGGACACCTATCAGCTGATGAGAAACCATGTAACGGCGGGTTCCGACGAATACGACGCGTATATGCAGGTGCTCTTTAACGCATATCCGCTGGCGGTTTCCAATATATTGTATCCGATAGGCAATCTCCCGTATGTGGATCTGAGCCGGCCTTACTGGTGCGGATTCACAAACGAACAGCTCACCATCGAAGGCAAACAATACATCGCTTTCAGCGACGAAATGCTGTCGCTTTTTGAAGCGGCCGTCGTGGTGTATTTCAACAAGAAACAGGTCGCGGATTTACAGCTCGATAATTTTTACGATCTGGTGAAAAACGGGAATTGGACCCATGACAATTTTTACGGGTACGCGAAGGCGGCGATAAAAGACGTCGACGGAGACGGCAGCTTCACCGAAGCCGATTGCTGGGGTATATTGAGTGAATATGATTACCTGTATGTGAC
>WQXD01000397.1 GCA_009785015.1 Oscillospiraceae bacterium
CGAAAAAGCAGTAAATGACGAAAAGCGAAAGTTTAAACTGAAACAGCAATACGGGCTGGAGTACGGTTATGACGAAAATAATTTTGATGAAGGCGAGAATTATGACGACGCGGAAAGCCCCCTTTTGAAAGTGGGGCAGGGGGGATTGTCAAATTTGATGTTGTCCGGGGAGACACCGCAATCCCCCGGCGGCTTCGCCGCCCCCTACTTTCAAAAGGGGGCTTTGGAGAGCGGCAATCCCGAACCTACGGAATGCCTTATTGACATAGCCGTTGACGCTTATATCCCCAACAGGTATGTCGAAAGCGAACTGCTGAGAATAGAAATCTATAAAAGAATCGCCGCAGTCGAAAACAAGGACGACGCGGACGATTTAAAGGACGAGCTTACGGACAGGTTCGGCGAAATTCCGAAACCCGTGGAAAATCTTATAGACATTGCGCTAATCAGGAACAGCGCGTGCATTGAATATATCGACTCAATAGAAAACAAAGACAAAAAATCAATTATAATATACGCGGGTATATTATCAAAGCCTTACGGTCAGAAAACTCTTGAAAAATGGACAATCGCCGCTTCAAAAATGAACGGCAGGCTGCTTTTGTCAATGGGGCAGAAACCGCATGTCGCGTATTTTTTGAAAGACGGCGAAAATATTATAGGCTGCTTAAAAGAAATTATGAGCGTTCTGGCGGAAATCAAAATTTAATCCCTCTCGAAAATCCTCGAGGATTTGAAAAAATCGTTTAAGATTTTCCTGTTGTTTTCGTATAAAACCGCGAAGTCGCCCTTTTTGTTGGCGGTATCTTTCAATACGCCGACGGTTGAGCCGTATACTTCGGGGAACGTAGAAAACGCGTTGTACTGGCTGAAAGATATGTTGCGCAGTATATCGCCGAGTATTATAACGCTGTCAACGTCGCGCAGGTTATAAGTCATCTGTTCTTTCACGTAAATATTTTTCAGTTCCTGATGGGAAATCTGCGACAATGCGCTTGCGACAATCCCGCAGGCTTCGGTGTTTCTCGTGTTTTTCAGCACGGATATGCCGAGGGCGTTCCCGTCGGTGAATGAATACGGCGCGCCGTTTGCGTACCCGTTCTCGTCCAACGCGGGGAAAGGCAGGATTCCCCAGTCAACTTCCGAATTTGCCATCTCCGGTATAACGTCCAGTTTCAATACTGAAAACAATACGTTACCGTTTGAAAAAGCCTTGTTCTGATTCCAGTCGCCGGAAACCAGATAATTTTCTGTTTTGAAATCGGCCGGCGGGTAAAAAATCTTTGATACGGCGTCGATTATTTTCAGAGTTTTCTCGCCGTTGAAACTTAAAACGGGATAGCCGTAGTCCCTTTTCGTAAAATATTTCCCGCCGGAAGTCATAAACAGCCCGTTGATTATATCGGGGTTTTCCTTGTCGAGCCCCACGGACCAGCGCAAATCATGGTTCAAATCTGCTATAGCCGAAGAAAGCTCTTTTGATATATTAAACATTCCGTCGTAATTCCATTTGCCGTCTTTATACATCTGGACGGGATTTGAAAGTTCATATTCTTTCACGAGCGTCTTGTTGTAAAATACGGCGTATATATTAGACGGGTCAAAAGTCAGGTCCGAAACAAGCCCGTAAATATTGCCGTTTACGGTGAGAGCCTCTGTCGCCGAAGCGTTGTAATATTCCGCGCCCGGATTTAAAAACGGAATTTTTTTAAGATTCATAAGATAGCCGTTCCTGACTAATTCCGACTGTATGTCAAACGGAACGCATAAAATATCAGATATAAACTCGTCGGTCTGCACCGCCAATTTAATTTCCTGCACTATTGATTCTTTCGGCCTTTCGATTGAAGCTATGACAGTATTGCATTCCGCGTCCGCAAGGCCTGTCCTGTAACGGCGCGCGTCGCTAAGCATTTCGCCGCTGAAATTCGGCTTGAAAAGTTTCGCGTCGGTAGTCATGATATAAAAATACATGCCGGAGAAATCCTTCGGCGAAAAATCCGCGAGTCTTTTTATGCTTTTTTTAAACGAGTCGGTCATAATAACGGATTCGGGATACAGAACCCCCGTGAATTTTTCGGGTATGTCGGGGAAAACGTTGCGCACGTCGATAACCGTTGCGACATTCATGCTTATATTTGCAGAGGGCTCGGTCGTGTTTTGCGGCTCCGGCGCCGGTTCGACAGTTTCAGTTTCACTTTCAGCGGGCGCTTCCGATTCAACAGGTTCGGAGTCGGCCTGCGCAGGTTCGGAACCGACGGAAAACGGTTCGGTATTTTCGGCGGCATAAATACCGTCAATAAAACCTTCAGAATCTTCGTCTTCACCCGACGCGTCAGCTTCGGAATCCGCGCCGTCCTTTTTCCAGACGACGTCGAGCATATTCGCTATATCGTTCGGGCCGAAATCCTGCGGCGTTATATTTTCGCAGGAATAAAACAATAAGCAAATGAAAATCATAATATTTATAATTATAATAAATTTTATTCTTGTTTTTTTTATAGTTATCCCTCTCCCCTGAATTTTAATTTAATATCTCACTCAAAAATATTTACGCTGCATAAAACGCACCGCTTTGTCCATCTGTCGTAAAGATATGAATTGTTTTTGTCGTCCGCATAATATTGCAGGACGTAATATATCCCGCTGTATTTCTTCGATTCAAAATACAGCGTGAGGTTTTCGGTTACATAATCGGGCGGGGAAACCTCTTTGTTGTTCACGTAATCGTTTACGATTGCCTCGATGTCGTCTTTGCCCGTTACCGCCCCTAAACTTAAAGTGATTGCCTCGGTCATGGCGATGTGTATTATTTCCGTTTCAAATTCATCAAGCGTCGGCTCGGCTTCGCCCTGTTCTCTGAACAGAAGCGCGATTCCCAAAGTTATGTTTTCGCTGAGCCATTTTGCCGGGTCGATGCCGATTATTTCATGCAGCTTTTCTTTCTGGTCGCCTTTCGCGTACACTTCTGATTTGATTTCCGCCGCCCTGAGATAGCTCCCGCAGTATATATAATACCTGCCGTTTTCCTCGTCGATTAAATTTCCCGTATCGCCGTCGTTTTTGAATTTAAGCGCGCCGCCGCACGAAGTCAAAGCCGGGGCGGCAATAAAAATCAATATCAAAAAAGAAACATAAAAAATTAATCTTTTATTATTTTTATTATTAAAAACCGTTAAATTCATTTTAAAACACACCGTTTTTTGTTTTTTGCGTTAATTATAACACATATATATTATAATATAATTTATATTTTATTGCCTATAAATTAAAACAAAGATAATAAATAAAGTCTATAATAATA
>WQXD01000398.1 GCA_009785015.1 Oscillospiraceae bacterium
GAACGATGGAAACTGATTTCGGGATTTTGCCCCCGCCCAAATACAATGAACAGCAGGAAAATTATTACGTCGCCGTCGACCCGTGGTGCACAAGCGCGGTAAGCGTTCCGATAACCGTCGGTGACAAAGAAAAGACCGGGCTCATACTCGAAACCCTCGCTTATGAAAGCAGATATATTCTCCTGCCCGCGTATTACGACATAAACCTCAAGACAAAATTCGCGAGGGACGAGGAGTCGGGCGCGATGATAGATATTATTTTGAATAACCGGCTTTACGATTTGGGCGATATGTACGGCTGGGGCAGCGTCGGGACGTTTTTCGATAATCTGGCGCAGGGCAAGGGAGATTCCCTCGTGACATTCTGGGATAAAAACGGAAGTAAAATAATATCGGCAATGGAAAAGACAATGGATAAAATAAGCGACCTTGATTAATAATTTTTATAAAGGCAACCGTGGGTTGACAAAAAGAACGTGTAAATTGGTAGAAAGCAACCGCCTTATATGCTATGATATAAAATAAAAAATACAGAAAGGCGGTATTTGAAAAATGAACAGCATAAATTTAAGCGAAAAAATTTACAGCCTCCGCAAAGGCAAACAGCTTTCGCAGGAGGAACTGGCAGAAAAATTGGATATATCCAGACAGTCCGTGTCAAAATGGGAAGCAGGGATTGCCATGCCGGAAATTGACAAGTTAATCATGCTGAGCGAAATATTTGAAGTCACGACGGATTATCTGTTAAAAGACGGCGAGGAGTATCATCATAATGCGCCCGCGAAACCTGCGGACGAAGAAACTAATAAAACAGATGAAATAAAAAGATATGCAAATAATATAAAATATTGCACTATTCTTACTTATTCAGCTTTAATAGGGATTACGGGACAATTTTACTTAGCTTATTTTTCGTTATTTGGCATTTCATTTTCGTTTAAATCGAATCTTCCCGGATTTTTGGGATTGATAGCCGGAACAGTCGGATGTCTTGCCCTTTTAATAATGGGAATGACGGGAAGCCGGTCCTCACATTCAAAAATGGTAAGTTTGATTCCAAAAAGCGAATTGAATAAACTTTATAATTCTTCATATATAAAGATATTAACGAAAATCAGCATTGTTTTTAGTTTGCCTTTGATTATTTTATTGATATTGTCAATATATACAAGAAGCGAAGGTATTGCGATTATTAGCTTTCTGGTTATTTCGGCATATTCGGGATTCCAGATTTTCATTGTTTTTTGGAAACCGAAAAAATTAACATAATCACATAATCTTTAAATTATTTATAATCAGATCAAATTTCGCGTCAAGATATGCCGCCGCCCTGCGGCACATAAGCATTCTCGACAAAAATATCTCGAAATAGTCCATAACCGAACAAACGGAAGTGTCGATGTTGAGGTTAAGGACTATTTTCTTTTCGCCTTCGTCGTCAATATGCGCGGAAATATCGCTGTTTGTGACGGCATAGTTTACGCGGTCGTGAATATCTTCGAGAATTTTATCCATATCTCTTTCGCTCACTCTCGAACGGCGCACGTCGGACTTGTCGGCAAGAATAAGCGCGGCGGATATTGTGTTCACGGGACGCCCGGTATCTTCGTCGTGGTTGCCTATGGCGCTGACTATCGAAGCGATTTCAGGATACGGCATATCGTATTTTGAAAGAATTGATTCGGCAATTACACCGCCGGTCAAAGCGTGGTAATTCCTGTTGACCATATTGCCTATGTCGTGAAGGAGCCCCGCGATTTTGACCAGTTCCACATCTCTTTCGCCGTATCCCAGATCCGAAAGTATAGAAGCGGCGGTATGAGCCGTTTTGTAAACGTGCGGAAAAGAATGTTCGGTAAATCCGAGAGCCCTGAGCGCGCCGTCGCCCGCTTTTATATAGGCTCTTACTTTTTCGTCGTTTTTAATCGTATCAAACGTTATTTCAGATATTTTATCTATATTATCCATTAAAAATTTATCTCCCTGTAATCTCCGTAAAGTAGAGGCGGATATAGAATCCGCCCCTACGCACATTATTTTATGTTGTTTTATAGTTTTAATCCGGCGGATTGGTCTGGGCTTTTATTTCCGTATTCAGCTCCGCCCATCCTGCCGCAGCAAATTCAGGCTCAACATATGCGCCGATATAATCGTCTATGTCTTCGTATTCAGCAGGTATATTCCCGCTGAGAAGTATCTGACCGAATTTTTTGCTCAGTTCGTTTATCTTGGGTATTGCCTCTTCGGCGTCGGCGGTCAGTTTAGTTTTATCAAAATAGAATTTTAAAAATACCGAATTGACCACGTTGAGATTATGCACTTTTGCCATTTCCCATTTGTTGGGGCTATCGCCTTCCATTAAATCCGCGATAAAGTGATTGCCGGTGTAATCCATGTTAATCATGTACTCGTTATTTACGCGTTCGATCCTGCCGTCTTCGTTGTAAATATAGTGAGTCCCCTCGATTCCGTACGTGAAAATGTTTTTGAAGTTTTTATTTGTATTGAGCAGGGTTATGATTTCCATGCAGCGCATCGTCGGTATTTTAGAAGATACGGAGATAGCGTACATAGCCGACTGCAAATCTTCTTTTGCGGCGATGGGATGTCCGTACAGTATATATTCATATTCGTATCCGTTAGCTTTATCCGCCGCTTCCCATGCCAGCATATCGCCATAAGTTCCCTGAGCTATATAAGCCGCGCGTTCCTGATTTCGGGAAACTGCCGGAGAGGCAAACAGGCCTTTTTCGTTGTATTCCTGATTGAGCTTTGAGATAGTGGCGAACGCGGCGTGGGCATATTTGTTTTGCAGGCTTATGTTTGCCGGGTTCAGGTTGGTTGTAGCCGGTGTATTCTGGGGTTTGCGCGTCGTCGGGGGGATTGTCGTGCTTGCGGGGTCTTCGGTTATAATCTGCCCTTCGTCGTCCGTCTTAGGCTCTGTCGGAGCTTTTGTCGGAGGCTCGGTGGCTTCAATTTCAGGGGTATAAACGAGCGTGCGCCCCGTGGGCCCTACGGCCGCCAGATTTGATACGGCGGCGAATTCGGGCATATCCGGGAACAGGAGCTCATAATTCTTGAGCGACTCAAACGGGCCGTTTATAAGGGCTGTTCCGGGCTCGTTTGCTTTAACCCATTCAAGATATTCCGTCAGGTGCTGATATTCCTTAACTTTCGTCAAATCCAGTTTTGACATCGACACAGGCTTGTCCTCGTCGGGAAGGTCGGCGTAAAGCTCGGCGTTTTCCTTGAGGTCTGCGTTATACTTTTCCGCGTAGGCGTTATATGCCGCGGCAAGGC
>WQXD01000399.1 GCA_009785015.1 Oscillospiraceae bacterium
CATTCGTTTTCGCACGTCTACAAAACCGCCAAAACCGCCGCCGTTCTGCTGTCGGATCTGGGTTATGGCCAAAGAGATATAGAATTAGCCGAAATAGCGGGGCTCCTCCACGATGTGGGCAATGTGGTGAACAGAAGTTCCCACGCGCTCACCGGAGGGGTCCTCGCCGAATCCGTCCTTTCAAGATACGATATGCCCCATCATGAAATCGCCTCGGTGATAACCGCGATCGGCAATCACGACGAAGAAACCGGCCGCCCCGTGAATACCATAGCGGCCGCCCTCATTTTGGCGGATAAATCCGACGTGCGGCGCTCGAGGGTTACGGAAAAGGATATGGACAAGATTCTCGCCGATATTCACGACCGTGTGAATTACGCGGTCACGGACGGCGGCATTTCGGTCTGCTTTGGCGAAAACAACGCGAAAAAAATAGTCCTCAACCTTCATATCGACACTTCGGTATGTTCGGTTATGGACTATTTTGAAATATTTCTGACAAGAATGCTCATGTGCCGCAGGGCCGCGGCGTATCTCGACGCGCGCTTTGAGCTGATTATAAACGACTTAAAAATTATGTGACTGCCGTTTTCACTCTATGTCCAGCAGTTTGTCTATCGATTTCTGCATCGCCGACTCTATTTTGGCGGAGTTTTTTTCCCAGTATGTCGAAAGCGAATCGCTTTTGCTCTGCGACAGATTGCCGAAGTATGACCCTATGGAGCCCCAGTCGTACATATCGCCCAAATCATACAGGCGGTTGGCGAGGATGATATCTATCATACCCCTCGATTCTTCGTCGCGCGCAAACTTGGTCTTCAGGTTTATGTCATAATACGCGGGCAGCAGCGTATATCTGCTCTCGTAAGCCAGGGCTTCGAGTATGAGTCCTGTTCTTTCCTTGTCCGATACGGTTACGGGAACGCTCACCGCGCTGGTGCACCACGCGTCGACTGCCGCGTGGTAATTTTTTTGGCTTTCGTCGTATTTGGGAGGCGGAATTATTCCGAAGTCGGTTTCCATCGTGCGCAGCAAAGTCACCCTGTTCATACCCGCGTGATAGAACAGCGCGCGGTCCTCGGCGAACATGGGAACCTGGAAGGCGTCCCATATGTCGGTGAATTTGCTTGCCGCCTGCTCGGCGTTGATTGTGATGTTTTTATCGCCCTGTATTTCCAGTATTTTCTCGCAGATCGCCGCGGCTCTCTCGCTGTATATGGTGATTTCCGGGATTTTTTCGGAATTCAGACTGCTCATGTACTCTTCTGCCCCGTTGAACAGGTACTGCGAATGCTTGTATTGCGTCAAAAGTCCGTACTGGTCGTCCAAATCCATCGTCCCGTCCCCGTTTATGTCTTTTGAAGCGGCTTTCATCATGGAATGCATTTTATCCAGCGTCCATTTTCCGGACAAAACAAGCTGATAAGGGTCTTCGAGCTCGTTGTTTTTGAGCAGTGTCTTGGAAAACATCAAAATTATGATCGCGTCTTTGTCCCGCACCGTCACATCGCACGAAGTGGCGAACAGTTTTTTGTTGATGGAGAGCTGTTCGGCCGCTTTCTGGTCCCACCAGGGTTTTGTCAGGTCGATGTAGGGCATTTTCATTAAATCGAACAGATACCCCGACGTCATCAGGTTGTCCTGCCCGTCACGCAGCCCCACCACCACCAGATCATAGTCGTCGCTTCCCGCTTTTATAGACCTGGAGGCCTTCGCGCCCACGGAGGCGTCGGGCAGACTTTTCAATGTTATGTTGTATTTTTCCTCTATTGTCTGGTTTCTTGTAAATACCGCGTCGTTGATCGGGTCGCCCGTCTCCGCTTCCGCGCTTATGTCGTTGTTCCACCAATGCTGAACTTCCTCGCCCCGGCACAATATCCTGAATTCGTACTTCGCGAAATCATTTGCCGGAAGGGCATATTCGGGTTTCGCCCCCACCGAATTTCCGTCTTCGGTTTCATTTTCGCCCTGCCCGTTTTTGTTCTCCGCGTCTTCGTTTTGCGCTGCGGTTTCTTTTATATTGTCGACCGGGTCGCTTTTGCCGCAGGACAAAACAAACGCGATGAGTATCGCCGCCGATATCATCGTTATGATTTTGAGTTTCACGGTTTTTCTCCTTCCAAATTTTAAAATCTTGCCTTGTATTTTGATTTTTATTATTATATCAACAAAATATGAATATTTTTCATTGACAATATTAAATATATATGATATAATGTTTATATAAATCCCAAATCGAAAGAAAAGACGAAATAATATGAACAAAAAAAAACCAAGCGCGGCGGCCGCGTTGTTTGCGGTGATTTTGATTTTTGTATTATCCGGCTGCGCGGACGACGCATACAAGGCGAAGTATTCGGAGCTGCCCCTTTTGGCCGCGATCGAATATGAAACGCAGCGCTCGACTTTTTTGGAAGCGGAGATAATCGCTCAAGCAAAAGAAAAACCCTCCGTCGCGCCGCATCCCGCCGAAACCGCCGAGGCGACCGCCCCAAAAACGCCCGAAGAGCCGCCGGAGGCGACCGCCGAAACCGAAGAGGACAAAGCCGCCCTCGAGCCGCTCATACTCAAAAACTTTATATCGCTCGCCTCGGACCCGCCGCCCACCGAACCCGAACCGGAACCCGCGCCCGAACCCAAACCTGAACCCACGCCCCCGCCGCCGCCGACCGAACCGCCGCCTCCCCCGCCCCCATTGATCCATAACGACGGAAACGAAAAATTTTTGGTCATTTCGTTTGACGACGGGCCGGGCCCGCACACCGAAAGGCTGCTCGATATCCTCGCCAAAAACAACGCGAAAGCCACGTTTTTCGTGGTGGGTTACAAGGTCGCTTCATATGCGGAAACCATAAAACACATGGTCGAGCAGGGTCACGAAGTCGCGGGCCATTCCTGGAACCACCCCAGGCTCACATCGTCCGGCAGCGAAACGATAAAATGGGAACTGCAGGCCACAAACGACGCCATCTATGAAGTCACCGGCATAACCCCCAAGTTTTACCGGGCCCCTTACGGCTCTTACAACGATAACGTAAAAAACATCTCAAAACAACTCGGGCTCTCGCTCATACAGTGGAACATAGACGTGCTCGATTGGAAACTCCGGAATGCGGACGCAGTTTATAAAAACATCATGACGATGGCAAAAGACGGAGGCGTCATCTGCGTGCACGACGTACATTCCACCACCGTGGACGCCATGGAGCGCGCGATACCCGACCTGATCGCTTCGGGATATACGCTGCTCACAGTCTCGGAGATGTTCGGCGCCATGGAACCGGGGCTC
>WQXD01000400.1 GCA_009785015.1 Oscillospiraceae bacterium
CAGCTTATGGGAATCCCGATAACCGTGCAGGATACGGAAAAAGTTGGCGCGATAACCGAAGCCCTGTCGTATTATGCGCGCAAGTACGTCGTCCCCGCGTATTATGACATAAACCTCAAGACAAAATTCTCAAGGGACGACGAATCTTCCGAAATGCTCGACATAGTGATGGACGGGCGTATATTCGACTTCGGGTATGTTTATGACAACTGGGTAGTTGCGTTTAAATTCGCCGACCAGATAAACGCAAAAAAGAGGGAATATGTTTCGATAATAGAAAAAAATCTGCCGGCGGCTGAAAAACAGCTTGTGAAAATTATGCAGGCATATGATGATATTGAATAAATCGAAGATATTAATTAAAAATATATAAATTTCCAAGATTATTAAAATTATTAAGGAGAAAATCAATTATGAACGCGAAAAAATACCCGATATCAATAGCGTCATACTCGTTTAACAGACTTCTTGCAGACGGCAGAATCAACGTTTTTACATATCTTGAGGATTTAAAATACCAGTATAACGTTGAATACGCGGATATATGGAGCGGGTTTCTGCCGGATTTGAATACTGTTGAACCGATTAGCGAGAAAGACGAAGATTTACTTAAAAAAGTCAGATTCTCTATGGACGAAAAAGGCATAACCCTCGCAAATCTATGCGTGGATGGTCCGCATATCTGGACTGACGACAAAGAAGTGCGCGAAAAACATTACAAAGGCGCGTTCAATTATATGAAAGCCGCAAAAATCCTTGGGGCGAAAACCGTCAGGATAGACGTCGGCGTGCGCGAGGACGCAATAGCCGAAGACCAGTTTGAATATGTCGTGAAAGTTTATAAAGAACTCGCGGCATTCTCAAAAGAAAACAATATGCGCGTAGGAACAGAAAATCACTGGGGCGCGTCAAGGGACCCGAAAGTCCTCGAAAATATTTATAAAGCCGTAGGCAGCGAGGCGTACGGACATTTATTCCATTTCGGCAATTTTATTGACGGACAGGTCGAGGCGGGACTTGAAACTGTCCTGAAAATGGCAATGCACACCCATGTTCCGGCTAATACCGTGCCGTATGCGAAAGAATATATAAGAAGGCTGGTAAACGCGGGATATAAAGGCGCGTTCAGCATAGAACACCATACCGGAAAACATGAATACGAAAGGGTCGCGTGGCATCTTGCCACGGTACGCGCTCTTATAACCGAGCTTGAGGAAGAAGGGTTCGAAAATCCCGCCGCTGAAGATTTCATAAGCGGAATTTATAATAACAAGAAATAACGCGGGGAGCATATATTTTTGTAGGGAACGGATAAATAAATCCGTTCCCTACACATATTCATGCCGGGTCGTCGACGTCTCCGACGGTGTTCTTATCTCTTACGATGCCTTCTTCTTTTTGGGAAACGTTGGACCATATCACGCGGCGCGGGCAGACTTTTACGCATTCTCCGCAGTGATTGCATTTTTCGTAATCTATATTGGCGTTGAAATCGCTTATTTTTATCGCCCCTTCCGGGCATTTCTTTTCGCATAATTTGCACGCCACGCATCCTATAATGCAGTTTTTCCTTGTAATTGCGCCTTTGTCAACGGACATGCACCCGACCCAATGGGTGGCGTTGAACGGGATAAGCTTTATTATCATCTTAGGGCACGCCGCCGCGCACGCGCCGCATGCCGTGCATTTTTCGTAATCCACGGCGGCGACGCCGTTTATTATTTTTATGGCGTCGAACTTGCAGTTTTTAACGCAGGTACCCAATCCCAGACAGCCGTTGGGACACGCTTTACTTCCCCCTGCCAGACGGTTTGCGCCTATGCAGTCCTTCATTCCGTCATATTCGTATTTCTGCATGGCGAGATCGTCCGTTCCGCTGCACATTACCTGAGCCCTGTATCTTACGCTTTCCAATGCATCCTCTCCTATGATTCCGGCGATTTCCGCGCACATATCATTGTCGCCGACAGGACACGCGTTTGTTTTGGCTTCACCCTTCGCTATAGCTTTGGCAAGCGCCGCGCAGCCCGCATATCCGCAGCCTCCGCAGTTTGCCGAGGGCAGGACTTCCAGAATAAGCTCTACCCTCTCATCGGTCTGGACCGCGAATATTTTTCTCGCAAGCGCGAGAATTGCTCCGAAGCCCAGCCCGAATATGAGAAACCATATAATTGCCCATACTATATCCATATATAATACATTTCCTTAATTTATTATTTACATCATTTATTGCACGGACGAACGCAGTTCGTCCCTACGAAGTTTTCTACCCGATTTCGATACCCTGAAAACCCGCGAACGCCATCGCCAGCAATCCCGCCGCAATCAATGAAATCGGCACGCCCTTGAATATTGCCGGGGGATTTGCGAAATTTACCCTCTCGCGGACTCCGGCGAATATTATTATTGCCAGAGTAAATCCTACGGCTGAAAAAGTTCCGTATATTACCGCCGTTATAAGATTATATTCGTTGTCTATATTTATTATCGCCGCACCGAGAACCGCGCAGTTTGTCGTTATAAGAGGCAGGAATATGCCCAGAGATTCATACAGATCCGAAAAATATTTTTTCATGGCCATTTCCATGAACTGCACCAATGCGGCTATAATCAAAATAAAGGCGATTGTCCTTAGATATTCAAGCCCGAACGCTACCAGAACAAAATAATATACTACCCATGTAGCAGCCGACGAAATGCACATTACAAAAGTGACCGCCATACCCATACCCAAGGCGGTGGAAGGTTTATCGGATACCCCGAGGAACGGGCATATCCCTAAAAATTTGGAAAGCACGAAATTTTCGGTCAGCACCGCGGCGAGCATTATCATAAATATTTCGCCCATTTATTTTTCCTCCTCTTTTTTTGTTTTTTTGTCAATGATTGCAGTTACCGTCTTGAAAACCGCGATTAAAATACCGAGTGAGATAAATGCGCCGGGAGGCGAAACGATCGCTTTAATCGAAAATTCTTCGGGGAAAACCGTTATCCCCAAAAAAGTGCCCGCTCCTATGATTTCCCGCACCGTCGCCAGAAGAAACATCCCAAATGCAAATCCAATCCCCATAAAAAGACCGTCGAAAGCGGATTTCACAGGGTCGTTTTTCGATGCGAACGATTCTGCCCGTGCCAGTATAACGCAGTTTACGACTATTAACGGGATAAAAAGCCCCAGAGATTTGTAAATTCCGGGAACATAAGCCTTCAAAAACATTTCAAGCACCGATACAAGCCCCGCCACAGCCACCACGTAGCACGCGATTCTTATTTGCTTGGGAATAA
>WQXD01000401.1 GCA_009785015.1 Oscillospiraceae bacterium
AACCAAACAGTGCCATTTTTTTTACGCCGTATTTTTGAGCGATAGGCGCAGAAATTCTTTTTATTTCCTCCATTGAATTATTATCAAACATATACGATATCCTCCGTTTTAAAATTCAATATTCGCTAATTTTTACCCATGCAATAGCGCCGGTAAATCGGCATATAGACCTCGCTGTCGCGTATCGGGCAGCCGGTGGTCTGGCCCGCGCGCATTATTTCCGTGCATCTCGAGCAGGCGAGGCAGCATTTCGCCGAGTCCATGAATCCCTCCATCATATCGCGCGCAAAACCCCTGTAGGCAAACGCGCCCCTGCCGAACCCTATCGCCCCCGCCAATTTGTTTTCGAGCGAATACGCCGCCGCCCCGATGGCGAAATGCCTCAGATAACTGTATCCCGTGCCCACAAAGGTCATGCCGGGGTACATTTTTTGTATTGTGCCGATGTGATTTATGAAGTTTGCCAGGCTGACAAGCGGGTGAAAGGGCGGCGCGGCGCGGTTTGCGTTGTAATCATAGGGGCGGTTTATGTGCGGGTTGAAATACGGAGTGCCCATGGTGACATTGACGAGGTTCACCCCGAGCCGGTTGATTTCGCCGATCAGTTTTAGGCTCTCGGCCAAATCCACCCGGTAAGGGTCGTCGCCGAAAGCCGCCATTCCGAAACCGTCGGGATACGGAATCACGTCGGAAACGCCCAAGCGCGAGACGACCGCCGCGGAATTTCCGAGCCTTTGTTTGATTTTTTTTATCGTGTTCACAAATATTCTGACCCTGTTCTCATAAGGGCCTCCGTATTCGCCCCCGCGGTTAAAGGCCCCGAGCAGCTCGGCGAACAGATATCTGTGGCACGCTTTTACATCGATGGCGTCAAAGCCCGCCTGCTGTGAGAGAACCGCCGCGTTTTCAAACGTATCCTCGAGCCGCCTCAGGTAATCGTCGGACACGCACGGATACGAAGGGTCGAGGGGCATGCGCGTGTTGAGCGTTTCGTTGTGGCACGCGATCACCGGCGGCTTGGAAAATCTGCCGGAATGCGTGAGCTGTATGACCAATTTCGTGTCGCTTCCCGCTGTATTTTTCACACTTTCGACCAACCTCTTGAAATCGTCCGCGTTTTTTTCGGAAATCATCAGCTGGCGGGGGGATGTTTTGGCGTCTTCCTGCACCGCAACCGCTTCAAACCAGATGAGCCCCGCGCCGCTTTCGGCGAATCTTTCATAGCGGCGCGCGGTCAATTCGCCGGGAGAGCCTTCGGGGGTGGCGTCAAAGGCCTCCATGGGGTGGACCACAAGGGAATTTTTGAGCGCGAAACCGGGTTCCACGTCTATTTTGCGGCCAAACACGCTGTAATTTTCGGAAAAGCCGATATTGACATTCAGCTCGGCCGCTTTGTTTTGTATCTCGCCGATGCTTTTGTAATTAAACTTATACGGATTGTTCATAATATACCGCCTTTTTTTGTTTTATAATAATGATATCATAAAAAATGAGCAAAGTCAAACACAAATCAAAAAATCAATTATTTGAGGGGGAAAACAATATGTTGAAAGCGGCGCTTATAGGCATCGGGGGAATGGGCAGGGGGCATCTTGACAACTACATAAGGCTGAAAAAGGAAAACAACCGGGATATAGAGCTGGTCGCCGTCTGCGATGTAGACGAAAACAAATTCAAAAATATCAAAATTGACTTCAACATCGAAAATGTCGGCGCGGGGGATTACGATTTTTCCAAATTCAACTGCTACACGAGCGTCGACGAAATGCTGTCAAAGGAGAAACTCGATCTGGTTTCGATCGCGCTTCCGACCTATCTTCACTGCGAATACACGGTCAAATGCCTCGATTCGGGCATAAACGTATTCTGCGAAAAACCGATGGCCTTAGATCCCGGGCAGTGCCAAAAAATGATCGACGCCGCCGCGCGCGCCGGCAAAAAGCTGATGATAGGCCATTGCCTCAGATTCTGGGGAGAATATGAATTTGTAAAGGATATCATAGATTCGGGCGAATACGGCAAACCGGCGGCGGGATATTTTTACCGCGGCGGGGACACGCCCATGTGGAGCTACAACAACTGGCTGCAAAAACGCGAGTGCGGCGGCGGGGCGCTTCTCGACCAGCACGTCCACGACGTGGACACCATAAACTATTTCTTCGGGATGCCGAAAGCCGTGAGTTCGCTCGCGAAAGTCATGATCAAGGGAAGCGGCTACGACACTGTCACCACGCATTACATATACGACGACGGCAAAGCCGTCAACGCGCAGGACGACTGGTTTTTGGCCTATGGGGGATTTTCGATGGCATTCAGGGTGAATTTTGAAAAGGGCACGGTCGCGCTTTTTGAAAACGGCCAGTTTACGGCGGCAAAGCGCGGCGAAAAACCGTATACTCCCACCTGCGACAAAGAAAACGCGTATTACAAAGAGCTGAAATATTTCGCCCGCTGCATAATAGACGACAGACCAGTGGCGATAAATCCACCCGAGGATTCGCTGAACACAATAAAAATCGTCATGGCCGAAATAGAATCCGCGGACAAAGGCGGCGTTATCGTCGATGTGAAATAAGAGAAAGGAAAAAGGGAAATATGTATAAAAATTCCATAGGCGTGATTTACAGCCTCGCGGAACTTTTGGAGAGGGGCCCCGAAAAACTTTTTGAGCTGGGCATAGACTGCATTCAGCTCAATTCGGGGGACACGCGGCTCTACACAAAAGAAAACGCGGAAACCGCAAAAAAAATGCTCGGGGGCAAAATCAAAATAACGTCGTTTTGGGCGGGCTGGAGCGGGCCCGGAGTCTGGGACAATGTGGACGGGCCGCATACTCTGGGAATCGTCCCTCCGGCCTTCAGGCACCGGCGCATGGACGAACTGCTGAAGGGGGCGGATTTCGCGCATATGCTCGGCGCCGGCGATATGGCCACCCACGCGGGATTTATTCCCGAACACCCGTCGTTTCCCGAATACAGGGGCGTAGTTGTGACCATACGGCAAATCGCCTCCCACTGCAAGGCCCTGGGGCTGCATTTCAATTTCGAAACCGGGCAGGAAACCCCCGTGACGCTGATGAGATGCATCAAAGACGTCGGACTCGACAATCTCGGCATAAATTTCGACCCTGCCAACCTGATACTGTACGGGCGGGGCAATCCCGTCGACGCAGTCGATATTTTCAAGGGATATATCCGGGGCGTCCACGTAAAAGACGGCGATTATCCGAATGAAAATAACCCGGGCGGTTTTTATTCGCTGGGCATGGA
>WQXD01000402.1 GCA_009785015.1 Oscillospiraceae bacterium
CCCGCGTATTACGACGTTTCGCTTAAATATAAACTGACCCGCGACGACGAATCGGGGGAAATGCTTGATATTATACGCGAAACCCTCACGATGAATTTCGGTTATTCTTATAACATGAGCACAGGCAACGTAGGCAATTATATGGGCGAATTAATCAGCAGTAAAAATCCGAATTTCACGTCTTTATACGAAAAAGAATTCGAAAAAAGAAAAGCCGTATTTGATAAATTCATTCAGGATGTTTTAAATCTTGACTCCTGACGTAACGGACAAATGTATATTTAAAATAGTATATATTATATAAAATTGTTGAAATTAGGAGATTTTATGATTAAAAGATTTTTATTGTTTTTATGCTGCGCGTTGCTTATTTTATGTCTTGCCGCCTTAAACTCCTGCGGCAAAGACGGCGGAGACGGAAAAGAAAATATTTCCGTTCCGCGAAATACCGAAGAAGAAAACATAACTATTGAAAGCGAAAGTCAGGAAACTGCGGAGGAAATCAAAATATTGCCTGATCTTCCCGACGATTTGGATTTCAACGGATATAAATTCAGAATACTCTACAGGAGCCCGGCGGACGGCGACGACTACTGGGCGGTTCATGATATTGATTCAGAAGCCGAAAACGGGGACGCAATCAACGACGCGGTTTACAGGAGAAATAAATATATCGAGGATAAATATAATTTTGAGCTGATAACTATTCCGTCCTCAAGCACAAACGCGCAGGCTTCAGGAATAAAAAAAGTGGTTGCCGCGGGTTCGGACGAATACGACACCGTATTTACGCGGTCGGGTTACGTGCCGAGCATTATTACGGCAAACTGCGCGTTGGATTTAAACAAAATTCCATATCTTGATTTTGAAAAACCGTGGTGGGATAAATCTATAATGAGCCAGTTATCTATAATGAACAAAAACTACGCGACTTACGGGGATATTTTGGCTACGAATTATAACACGTTCCGGGTTATAATGTTCAATAAAGTTTTAATAGCCGAGTACGAACTTGAAAATCCGTATGACATGGTCAGAAAAAACACATGGACTCTCGATAATTTTCACAGTATGTTCAGGGACGCTTCAAGAGATATAAACGGCGACGGAAAAATGGACGAAAAAGATCTTTACGGATTTCTCGTTCAGAAAGACGCCTCTATGGTTTTTTATTATTCGGCGGGAGAACCAATCATCGAAAAGGACGGAAACGACCTGCCGCAGCTTAATGTTGGCGGCGAACGTTCCCTGCAGGTTATGAGTAAAATAAGCGAAATATGGTCCGCAAAAGGCGCGGTGATGTTCGATTCGGATTATTCGCATCTGAGCGTTGGGTTTACGGCGCAGTATTTGCAGCAGGTATTTGAGGACAACAGGGGGTTGCTTTACAGCGAAGTGCTGGACCTTGTCGCGTATATGCGTAGCGCGGAAGTGGCTCTTGGGATAATTCCCATGCCAAAGCTCGACGAATACCAGAAAGATTATATCAGTTACGGCGACGGCTGGTGTACAAATCTTATACTTATTCCGGTCACAAACCCAAATCCCGAACGTACGGGAGCCATACTCGAAGCTATGGCGGCGGAATCAAAATACACGGTGCTTCCGGCTTATTACGATAAAACCCTTAAAACAAAATATGCGAGGGACGACGAATCGGAGGAAATGCTCGACATAATATTCAAAAACAGGGTTATATCTATAGACGAGTTATACGGCTGGGGAATGCACAGCGCGATTCAGGGCGCATTACAAAGCGGAAAAGGCGATTTTGTCTCGGCAATCGAAAAAGTAACCGAGCGCGTTCAAAAAAACATAGAAAAAACAATTTCAGCAATGGAAAGTTTAGATTAATACAGGCGTCTTCAACTATAGAACATATAGGATAGAATGTAATTTTATGCAAATTATTATTTTTATTAAAACCTATTGTAAAATCTTTCAAAATATAATATAATAATACACGTATAAAAATTATTGAACGAGGCGTCTTTGTCCGGAACAATCCTTTTGATGGGGCGGCGGATGAAGTTTATTCAACGGGAGAATAAAAATGCGTAAAAAAATCACATTTTACAATAAAATCAACGTTCGTATATTAACAATGCTGTTAATATTATTCGCCATTACCGCAATAACCGTAACCTTAGTAAATCAGAACAATATCCGGTATCTGTACGAAGAAAATTTTACCGAACGGGTATTGCTTACCAATGCCCTGATGGCTAACGTTATAAAAAGCGACGACGTGAATTATTTTGTTGAATTTATAAAAAATCAAGACGACGAATTCAAACAGAAGCAGGTTCAGTTCTATCACGACCGGCACGAATTATGGGAGCTTCAGGAAGAAGGCGCGAACGAAGAACAACAACAGGAACTGTTGGAGCGTTTAAAGGCTTTTCACAGCGAAATGGCGGCTTTCAAGACGGATAAATATTGGGAAATCGTAGAAGAATTGAGGCATCTTAAAGAAGTAAGCCATTCTACGTACCTGTATGTTATGACTGATACGGGCTTGATAAATAATGACGGGGAGCCGTTGTATACATTTATTGTCGACGCGGAGGACTCCTCTGAATTTGTAGAGCTCGACGTAGACGGACTGGGCACCTGCGATATCAGCCAAGGCACCATAAAAGAAGTTTATGAAACAAAAAGGCAAATGAACTGGGTAAGTTATTATACCGGCGATTACGGGGAACTTTATTATTCTTACGCGCCGATACTGAATGGCGACGGCGACGTTATTGCAGTTTTAGGGACAGACCTTGATTTGGGGAATATGAACAGCGCCATCGCTAATTCCGCGCTTTTGTTCAATAGCGTATTCCTGGCGCTTTTTGTAATAACAATAATATTTATATTCATTTACCTGCGGCGCGGCATAACAAAACCGCTGGGTTCCCTTACAAATACGGCTCGCGAACTCGCGAATGGAAACGTATATTCCCCCGTATATGAAACAGCCATGAGGCAGCAGGGCGAAATTGGAATGCTGGCTAACGCTATCAGCGACATGAGTTTTACTTATCAGGAAATGATAAGCAGCACCGAAAAATTGTTTGCCGCCGCCAATATCGGCAAATTGGACGTACGCAACGACGCCGGAAAATTCAAGGGGGACATACAAAATGTTATAAAGCAAATCAACAATACGCTTGACTCGATGACGTTATACCTGAACAACATACCTGAGAGCATTTTTATTATGAGCAAGAATCTCGATATATATTTCAGGAACGATCAGTTTCTCAAATATTTCG
>WQXD01000403.1 GCA_009785015.1 Oscillospiraceae bacterium
AACAGGGCGGCGGGCGGCGTCAAAGTGATGAAAACATCAGAAGGCGTCTCGATAAAATCGGTCATACGCGTGGCGGCGGTGGAAGAAAACGAAGAAGAGCCGGAGGCGGAAGAAGCGGATATAATAAATTAGTATATCTCTTTCATGCATTCGGACAAATGCTCAAATGCCTGTTTCATATAACGTCCGGGATTGGCGGTAAATTCGACTTCGACGGATATATTGCCTTTATACCCTATATTTTTCAAAGCGCGAAGAATGGCGGTATAATCCGCAAGGCCGGTGCCGCAGGGCAGGTTCGCCCTCGTCATGCCGTCGGAATCTTTGGCGTGGACGTTAAATATATTGTTTTTGCCCAGCATATAAATCGCCGTTTCGACGTCGATTCGCTGATTTATCAGATGCGCGGTGTCGAGTTGGATCCCGAAATTTTTGCGATTCACGCATTCAAGAGTTTTTAACATTGCGTGAGGCGTTGAGCACAACGAACCCGGAAAACATTCCAATGCGATTTTCAACCCATATTCCGACGCAATATCGCACGCTTTCGTCATTTGCGCGATATAATTGCCAAAATCTTTGTCCCAGTTATAATCCGGCGGCAGATTGAGGGCTTTTTTATCCGAGGGCGACGGCGTGCGGTTTGGTTTCGCGCCGTAGGGACCCGGTATGATGCACGATATAGCGGAGGCTCCGATAAATTTTGCCGCGTTTGCGCACTTCTTAAAATAATCAAGCTGTTTTTGCTTTATTTTTTCGTCGACTTGATTCCAAAGATTGGACTGAAACACAAGCCCTCCGGTTTCAAGCCCGATACCGCGGCAGTATTCCCCGATTTCTTTCGCTTTTTCATCGGTAAAAAACTTGTCAAGCGAATCGTAGTCGGAAAGATAATCCACAATATCAAATCCTATCGCTTTAATTTTGTCGGCTATTCTCAGCAGACTGTCGCCATCAGGCATATCTTCGGGAGTTGGCGTCCAACCCCATGCAACGCTTCCTATTTTCATTTTGTTTCTCCTTGATTTTTTTAATATTATACTTGCAATTTATGATATTATACGATATAATTAAAAAAAAAGCAAGGGGAAATATATATTATGATAAAATCGGCAGAATCCAAAAATATCATTGCGCTGGTCTTGGTTATGGCTATGGTTTCGGTATGTTTGGCTTTTATATCCTGCAGCGACGCGCAAAATGGCGGCGGGGATACCCACGCGGCAGGCAGCGTTGACGATTCGGCGGAAAACGCCGGCGGCAACGACGACAAAAACGCAACCGCGCCGTCAAAACTCGAACCGGATTTGCCCGATACGGATTTCGGCGGCGGGATAATAAACTTTTTGGTCAGGAGCGAAAATTATCACTGGTACTGGTGCTCGCGCGAGATATACGCCGAACAGGAGACCGGCGAACCGCTCAACGACGCGGTTTACAGGCGGAACCGCCACGTGGAGGGCAAGTATAATTTCGAGATAAAAGAATACCGGTCCGATGCCCCGTTTGGCGACGCTCAGCGCGCGGTAAAAGCCGGGGAGGCGGCCTATGACGTTTTTATGCTCGGTTTGCACGAGGGCGCTGTCCTGGCGCAAAACAAATATTTGGCGGATTTGTATTTTGTGCCGCATATAGACCTGGCGCGGCCCTGGTGGGACCAGCGCGCCGTCGGGCAGCTCAATATAGGCGGCAGGATATATTACGCGCTCGGCGATATCAACACACAGGACAACGATTCCATATTCGTGTCTTTTTTCAACAAGAAGCTAATCGCGGATTACGCGCTGGATGACCCGTACCGGCTTGTGAAAAACGGCGAATGGACCTTAGATAAATTCAACCAAATGATAACAGAGATATCGCGGGATTTAGACAGCGACGGCGTTATGAACGAAAACGACCTGTACGGGCAGCTGGGCGAAGAACTCGGGGCATATATCATATTTGCCGGCGCGGGCGGGCGGATTACCGTAAACAACTCCGAAAACTACCCGGAACTGGCGATAAACACCGAAAAGACGTCGAACATAATAGATAAAATGCTCATAAATATGGGCGACAGGAATTTGACCCTGCTGGCAAACGATTACAGCGGCCGCTACAATAACCCGTGGGACGAACTCACGCGGCCTATGTTTAAAAACAACCAAGGGCTTTTCTATACCATAGGGATGGGCACAGGCAACCTTTTAAGGGACATGGAAATAGATTTCGGGGTGCTGCCAATGCCGAAATCCGACGCAATCCAAGCGGAATATTATTGCCCGGTGACAAGCAGCACGGCTTCCGCCGTCTGTATACCGGCGACAAACGCAAGATTGGAATTTACCGGGCTCGCGCTTGAGGCGATGGCGGCGGAATCCATGTATACCGTCACCGAGGCGTATTACGACATAAATTTCATGCATAAAAATCTGCGCGACGATGAATCCGTAGAAATGCTGAAAATCATACTTGCTTCCTGCTCGTACGATTTGGGGTATATGTTCAATTTCGGCGGTTTGGTGGATATTTTCACTCCGATGGCGAAACGGAACGTCAACACATTCGCTTCGGATTACGAGAAAAGGGCAGAACGCGCGCAGAAGGATATCGACAAATTGATCGAAAATTTCGCCGGATGATATTATTTTAACGTGAGTTCGACAAGAAAAATGACGGAATATGCCGGAAAAATGGGAGATGTTGGCCGATATTTCGTAGGGGACGGCGTCCTCGACGTCCCTTGTACGGAATTTGATTTTGCGTTTACGATTGATGTTCTGTAATTTCATTAATTTTAATAATTATTTACAAAATTTTTATTGAATTTCCGCCGTAAACGTGCTATACTGTGTCATCGCAAAAAAAGAGGTTAGTACTCAAAATGAGAACCAACCTCAAAATCAAAAAATACCATTATATTAAAAATTAAAATTAAACAGGAACAAACATATATGGACAATTGTCTTTTTTGCAAAATAACGGCGGGCGAAATCCCGTCAAAAAAAGTTTTTGAGGACGACATGATTCTGGCGTTTTTCGATATACGCCCGGCGGCTCCGGTTCACGTTCTGTGCGTGCCGAAAATCCACATGGAATCAATCGACGACATAAATGCCTCAAATATCGGCTATATTTCGCGTATTTTTGAACAAATACCGAAAATCGCGGAATCCCTGAAGATTTCCGGCGGGTACAGGGTGGTTTCCAATGTGGGCGAAAACGGCGGGCAAAGCGTCGCGCACTTGCATTTTCATATACTCGGC
>WQXD01000404.1 GCA_009785015.1 Oscillospiraceae bacterium
AATATCGGTAATTGAGCGCCGCCAGACGCTGACATCGGCGAATCGAATTTGAATCGCGAGAAAACGCCCGTTTCTGTCAAGGATTGAACCGCGATCGGGGAGGCCTGCCGCTTGACGCGGAGGCGCGGGGGGCTCGCCGTTGATCATCAATAATGCGTAATGTATAAGCAGATACAGCGAAAAAAGGATTAAAAAAATAAAAAAAATGACATATCGCCGTTTGATCATTTAGTACCCCAGTACCTTCCCTAAAATATTTTCAACATTAACGTATCCGTAAGAACGCGAATCGTAAGACGCAAGACCGTTGTCGCCTTGGGCGTAGAATCGCTTTCCTTCAATTATTTCCTTACACCGTTTAACGGCTAATTCGCCCGCCGGCGTAAAAAAAACCACTACTTCTCCGGCTTTTGGCAGCGCCCAGCGGATCAGGTAATCCTGCCGCCACGGAAGCCTCAATCCGTACCTTAAACGGCTGATGACAAGGACATTGCCGTCTTTGATTGCGGGCTCCATTGATTGGCCCTGCGCGATGATGAAGTCAAAAACAAACAGCCTCAAAATAACCGCGGTTAAAATCGCTAAAACAAATGCCTTTTTACCGTTCATCAATATTTTTAGTATATTCCATATTAGTATTTCTTACCATGCTAATATTAATCGGTTTTTATGTCGATAAACCAATATGGCATCATTTATAGATAATCAACATATAGCAAAACGGCGGAAAACCTCTCATTTAAAATCTAACAATAAGTCCGCGTCTTGTAATAGCGAATTTATGGATATTTTCAGGCAAAAACCCCGTCATCATAAGAAAAAGAAGATTTCTGGGGACAGAGCTGTTTTTTTTGGTCTTTTTGGCAGGGGTAAAACCGGGGTTGGCGGGGACAGAGCTGGTATTTCGAGGGACAGAGCTGGTTCTGGCAGGAACAAAACTGCTTCTGGGGACAGAGCTGGTTTTCGCTTCCCAATCCCCTCGCTGGCAACCGTTGCTTTAACCGCCCTAACCGTAGCAATCGCCCTCCTAGCCCTAAATTGGGAGAATTTAGAGATAACTACGCCTCAGCTCTACGATTTTAGGCTTTCGGAGGATTCAAATTCCGACGAGCATATAACAAAATACGCGATGACTGGCATTTCGAATTTTCTGCCTACTTTGAGCCAGCCTGAAGATAATAGGGAAAACACCGCTTCCCAAGACACTGCGGCGGAAACCGCGGTAGAAGATAATCCGCACGGGATTCTTATCGAATTTGAATGGCGGCAGTACAGGGTGAAAAAAGGCGATGTGGTATCGACTATTGCTGAAAAATTCGACGTTTCAATCGGGGCGATTATCGCTTCCAACGATATTACCAATGTTAGAAGGCTGCCGGAAGGAAAAGTACTAAAAATCCCTAATATCGACGGTATTCCTTACCAGATAAAAAACGGCGACAGCCTGTCCAGAATTGCGGCGTCATTTAATGTCGATTTGGACATTATTTTGGACGTTAACGACATCAAAAGCGACGTGATCAAACCGGGAGAGACCATTTTTATCCCGGGCGGAAGAATGAACGATATCGATCTGCGCAAGAGTCTTGGGGATCTGTTCATTTATCCTCTCCAAAACAGGTTTATTACGAGCAATTACGGCATGAGACGAGACCCGATAACGGGGACATTGCAGATTCATAGGGGAATCGACCTCAGAGGGAACATCGGAACGCCCGTTATGGCGTCTTTGGACGGGACTATTTCCCATATTGGCGAAAACTGGCTATACGGTAAATACATCATTATGACCCATCCGAACGGTTATAAGACGCTTTACGGCCATTTAAACGCATACAGCGTAAAACAGGGGGACAGAGTATCAAGAGGGCGGAAAATCGGCGAGGTCGGCAATACCGGCAGAAGCACGGGGCCGCATTTGCATTTTGAGATATTTGACAGGAACAACAGAAATGTAAATCCTCTGGAACTTTTAAATTAAATTATGGAAATAATTATAGACAGACAATAAAAAAATATGTTAAAATAGGGGACACATGAAAAAATTAGTATTTGTACTTTTGGCGTTTTTAGCGGTATTTACTTTTATACGAGCTTTTCCAAACGCTGAAGCTAAGGAAAACCATCAGGAAATTCCTGTGGAAATTACCCAATAAGATATATTACAATTAAAATATGACTTTCAAAGAAAAATCGATGAAAAAATCGGCCGAAAAAACCGCGGTTGCCGCCGGTATATACTCATTCAGCGATATTGTGGATAACGCGTGCCAGGGACTTAGGGATCGTCAGGCAAAATACTCTATCCGGCGTATTGCGAAAATGAAAGACTTCCTAAATGTATTGGAGCGGGAATTAGACGCTTTTTTAGAGGGGAGAACTGAAAATTGAGAGTTAGGGGTTACAGGGTCCTTTCTTTATTTTTTGTTTTCTTTTTATCGATTTCCAGTCTTTTTGGGGTAAATTTTCAGGATATTAACCTTTCAGATGACGACAGGCTGATTTTTAAGGCTGATTTTGAGGGGCAGAACGCGCTTTTTGTTTCGCAGCTTGGCAATATGTCGATTCAGATGCTTACTGCTTACCCGGAAAAAATGCACCTTGTGGAAAACGGCAGAACTATTATTGCTTTAAGCCGTTTTGGCGCCATGAGAATACCGGTAACGGGCGGCAATATTTCCGCTGTTCCCGGATACCCGTCTTTTGCTAACGGCAATTTGCCGCTGCGCGGCAGGCTTCAGGATATGGCTCCGTCCAATGACGGAAAATGGGTTCTTTATATCGATCCAGTAAGCCCGGGTTATGGAAACCTTTTAATGGCGGACATGACGACAGGCGCAAAAAGAACGATCAGCGAAAGAATCGAACTGCCGGCTTCGGATTTTCCGGCAAAATGGAGCCCCGATTCCAGATATTTTGTTTATTCAAAAGGCGGCAGGCTCTTTTACTTCCCGATACTCAGCAATCTTTCGGCCTTTGCGGACGAACGTTTCAGGCTGATTGGACGCGGAAACATCAATTCGGTGTCATGGGGAAGACGCGGAGATTTTTATTATTTAACAGGAAATACATTATACCATGTGGTTAACCCGGAACTTTTTACAAGGACAATGTACGGCGATTTTCTTTCTATAGGGAACGTAATCGCGGTTCTTCCAATAAGCTTTGATCCTGGTTTTGATCGTTTTTGGATCGCTCCGGATTCCGGCTCCCTGCTTTTGAACAAGAATTCAAAAGGCCT
>WQXD01000405.1 GCA_009785015.1 Oscillospiraceae bacterium
AATGCGCTTGATATTATTCGCTTTTTCCGGCAATATCATCTCGTCTTTTTCTTTTTTATCAGGGAAAACAGGGCGCTCAAATTTTCCGACTTCGGGCTGTACGCCGAGAAGATGCCCGACAGCTTCTAAAAAGCTCTTATTTTCAAACTGCATTATAAAGTCTATCGCGCCGCCTGTTTTCGCGGTAGTATGATGATAAAACCTGTTGCTGTCTTTAAATAAGTAGAGCCCTCCGCTGTTTGTAACGTGAAGGCTCTGTTTGCCGCCGTTTTCAAGGTTGTAGCCGTTCATGGCGGCATAGTCTATAAGGTTTGTGCTGTTGGCTTGGGCAATCTGCTCTTTTGTGTATGGAACTGGCATACTTTTTTACCTCGCTATTATTATTTGATTATTCTCGTAAAGCCCTAATATTTCGTCTATGCTTTCAAGCAGCGCGGTGATATATTCGGCTTCAAACTGCTTGTGGGAATTATCGCACATATATGAAATAACTTTTTCGGGCGACCACGCTTTCTTATACGGGCGCTTGGCAAGCAGGGCGTCGAACACGTCTGCGACCGCTACGATTTTCGCGTATGTGTGTATGTTGGTTACATTGGCATAGCCTGTGCCGTCCGGTCGCTCGTGGTGCTGCAATGAAATTATATATGCGGCAATCAGGGTTCGTATTGTCCGCAGAATACAGTCTGTTCCGGCAATCACATGACCCTGAATAACTTTATATTCATGCTCGGTCAGTTTTTCCGGTTTCAGCAGTATGCTTTTCGGCACGAAGTTTTTTCCTATGTCATGCAGTACCGCCGATGATTCAATCAGCATGGCTTCATCGTTCGTCAGATTAGCTTTTTTCGCAAGAAGCCCCGAAATACGGGAAACAAGCCGGCTGTGCTCGTGCTTTATCTCCTGCAAAAATATATCATTGTAGATTATTTTCATCTCCTTTCGCTTCGGGCAAAAAAAATCCCCGCTGCTCATGTTAGCGGGGATTTCTGTAAATATAATTGATTTTAATTATCCTGCTGCGCCGTATCGTCCAATTCTTTTTCTGTGTTTCTTTTGCCGTATAAAACGCGGATAACGGTTACAACCCGTTTTTTAGTGTCCGCGGTATAAATACATTGTAGTTATCAACGGGCATGACGCGCAGATTACGGCTGCGCCACGGCTCTTTTTCGTACCGCCGGAAACGCTCCGGCATTTCTTCCAGTGAAAACACCGCGTTTTCGATATGCGTTAATTGCTTCTCCGCGACTGCCCGCTCCATCAGCGTGTCCGCGATATACTCGTATATCTGCCGCAGGTCGCGCTGCACGCGCTCTGCAATTTCTATATCATACTTCATATACCAAGCTCACCGCGCAGCCCGGCGAACGCTTCTTTGGCGGGGAGCGTCTTGCCTTTCTCAATATCGGCGTAGCCTTTTTCAAGCTCCGCGTGAAATTCTTCTTCGGTAAGCATTGATATGTCAAGCGGCTGCGAAGCGGGCAGCGTCACGTCGAACGGAATCCCGCGCCGCAGTATGACCTGCTTCAGGAACATACCCACGGCGTTCGACATCGGAATGCCAAGCTGCGTCAAAATATTTTCAGCGTTTTCTTTCACGTCCGGCTCGACCCGGACATACAGGTTCGTGCTTTTGCTCATATCTGTCACCTCCACAGTTACATTATACCCGATTGTGCAGACAAAAGCAATACATATTTCAAATGTTTACAATTTTTTTGTTTTCTCCGGCTAAATTTCCATATCGTCCTCGTCCTCATAATTTTCTTCTTCCTGATAAAGTTCGCCGAGAAGCTCCATCGCGATGGCAAAAGCGCCGGGCGTGCCGTCCTTTGGTATATACACGTCAGCGCAAGCGCCGTTTTGAAATATATATTCGCCGGTATTATTCCCTATATCTTGGTCGGCGTATATATAGCTGAAGCTAAGGGACGGGAACATCTCCGCGAGTTTTGTTATCACGTTCGGCGCTCCGCTCCATGCGGTTTGAAATTCTATGCAGTTGCCGCTGATACGCTTCTGACTGCCGGCGTTCCATTTCGTACCCCAATTTTTATCGGATAAAGCCCATTCATACCATGTAGGGTAGCCATAATCACGGATGTTGTTATAATACTGCTCGCCAATAATGAGCGAATCAAGAATCTGCCGCTGTTTATCATCTAATTGTTCAGCATTATACATATCCTTGAATTTAAGCGGAAATTTTGTCTTTTTACAAAGCGCGTTATACAGCTCCAAGCCTCTATGTCCTTGAGAGCCGGACTCTATTTTGAGCGGTTCGGGCATGGGAATTAATTTATTGAAATCAATCAGCATATCCTGCCCCTGCTCGTTTTTGCCCCCGTTAATTTTCGTGAATAATTCAGCGATTTTATCATCATCGCCGAATATTGTAAGCCTGTTGGTAACAAAGTTTGGCATAATGTTTTTCCTTTCATTTTTATAAAAAGACTTTTATATTTCCATATCGTCCTCATCTTCGAGGGTTTGTTCAAGATATTCTTCTTCGTCAATGTCATACTGATATTCAAGCGAATCGACGATATTTTTACACGCTGACGGCAAATATTCTTTGATATTTTTGCTCACATCGCTGATTTCGCCGATAAAACCCCAGCAGCTTTCGATTTGATTATCGCCCTCGTATAATTTGAATCCATAGCATTGACCTGTAATGTAATGGTCGTATTCCTTGACTTCGCAGTGCAGTAAATCTTCTGCTTTTTCAAGCGTTTCCGGCGTGACTTCGCCATATTCATGTTTTATCATTTCATAATCGGCGTAAATCCAGCCGCATTGAAAACTGTCCCATCTGCACGAAAACGGCTCACATGACATTGTTATCCCGCCGTGGTCGTACAAATATAACGGCAAAATCACGTTATATTCACGAATAAGACCGAGTAGCTCTGAATCTGTGAAAAATTGCGCCGCTGTATCAACGATTTCATCTTGTTTATCGAAAGGCAAATCCTCATAAGTATCTTCAACGTACCAATGCTTAAAATAATCGCTGTACGATTTCAAGTGGTACGTCTGCTTATCTTTTTCGTCAGGCTCAAAACGCACACGCTCAAACTTATTGTCAATAATCATCTGAAAAATCTTGTTTTGGGGTACGGTTTTATTTAGCAAATCAATTAAAAAATCATCAGATTCTTTATAATCGTGCTTGTCGCCCAGACTGTAACGTCTGTGCCAGCAGAACATTTTCCCGAAGTTTTCGTTTTCTTC
>WQXD01000406.1 GCA_009785015.1 Oscillospiraceae bacterium
AATATATCGCGACCACATTGCGGGCCGGGACGTCGTCCTGGATGCAGTGGGCGGGGGAGAGGATATATCCGCCGTCCGTGCCGAAAATCGACAAGATGCGCCGCACTTCGCCGCTCACCCGCTCGGGCGGGTCGTTGACCAATAAATCCTGCGTGTCTATGCCGCCCCAGAATGAAATCCGACCCCCGTACTCCGCTTTCAGCCTCCCGGGATCCATCTCGAAAGCGTTCGGCTGAATGGGGTTTAAAATGTCCACGCCGCATTCGATCAGCGAGGGTATCAGCCTGAATACGGAGCCGCATGTGTGGTGCTGAAAATACGCGTCGGTAAAAGTTTTTGTGTACCTTATGCGTTCTTTCATATACGGCAAAACGAGCTCGTCGAACATTTTGACGGACATGAAAGTGCCGTGCTGCGTGCCGAAATCGTCGCCGCTCGTGGTTCCCTGTATGTACTCGCCGATTGCCCCGTAATACAGCTTTATGACCTCTTTCTGGTATTTCAGGATTTCGCCGAAAAACCAGTGCACGGTCTCGGGTTCCCCCGCGAGCCTGTACAAAAAATCGTCGAAGCCGAACATCCAGCAGCCGATCTCGAACACGCCGAAACACGGGTGCTGCGCGATGACGGCATAGTCTGTGTTTTCGTACAGGCTTTTTGCGTGGAGCCGGTATTGCTCGAACACGCTTTTATCTATGTCCGACGCTTTGGGAAAGGGAAAAGTTTTTATTTCGTCGAGCGTTTTATCCTGCAGGGGCCTTTTGACCTGTTCGAAATTCCCCTCCCCGCGCGCATACCCGATCCCCCAGATGCCGACCGAATATTTGTCGGCGTAATCCATATACCGCCATTTCCACAGGGCGTCGTTTGGCGGGGAGGGCATCCCGCCGGTCATCCTCGTGTCGATATTCAATTTTAAAAGTATTCGCTCGTCGACAAACCCGGGCCCGTCATACTCTCCCTCTATGCCCAATATTTTTTTCATGTCTTCTATTACCCTTTTGCTGTCTATCATGGTTTGCGGACTGCCGTACAGGTCAAAAACCGCCCGGTCGACCTTTTTATGCGATACGGCAGCCAGAAATCTTTCGCGGCCTGTCATAAATATCCCCCTTTTTTAAATGCGCGTTTCATGCGATTCTTTGCTTACCGCCCCGTAGCTTTGGGTCACGCGTTCCTTTTGAAACAGCGACTTTGTCTCCCCGTTCCCGTCGCCTACAGACATCCAGTACACAAAAAACCGTTTGTTCAAATCGATTTGCTCGGTTATGTACGCCGTCTCTTTGTCTTTGACGAAATTCGCGATTTCCCCGAGCGGATCTATTATCCTCGAGGACGCGGGGCCGTCATACCCCGATACTGCGACATACACCCCGTTTGTGCGCGCTATGGCCCTTTGGACTATTTCATCTTCGCCCTGCGTCGGAAGAAAAATGATCTCCGCTCCCATCAGCGCGAGCGTCCGCGAACTTTCGGGAAAATACTGGTCATAGCATATTATCACGCCCACCCTGCCGAAATCGAGGTCAAATACCCGATAGCTGTCTCCCGGGGAGGTGCCCATCTCCGCTTCGGCCAAAGGCAGATGGATTTTTTTGTATTTTCCGCATACCCTGCCGTCGCGCCCTATGACGACGGCGGTGTTGTATATCGCGCCGCCTTCCTTTTCGTTTACCGTCAATATGACATATGTGTTATATTTTTTCGCGCAGTCGCCGACAGCGTCGGTCAGAGGCGAGGGAATTGGCTGCGCCGCTTTTTCGAGCGGGATATATTCATGGCATGATTCATAGACCAATTCGGACAACAAAATGACGTCGGGGTTTGATTTTCCCGCTTTTTCTATGATGTCGATGACGGCGTCAAAATTTTTTTCCAAAGTGCCCTGCCGCTCTTTGTATGTGGTCGCTATCTTTACCGTTCTCTGCGGCAGCAAAGCAACCGTCTCAAGGCGCATATCGTCAAATTCGACCACCGAATCGGGGCACCACCTCGCCCCCGCTTCCACAATCACATGGGCGGCGCCTTTTGGCGCCTCTATTATCCGGTGAAATTTTTTTGCCCCGTTTTCTTCTGCGATGTCGGCATAATCCCTTTCGAGCAGCTTTTTGCCGGCGTCATAAAAAGACAGCATGACAAAAACGCTTTTTTCCGCATTTGCCACGTTTTGGCAGGAGAACGACGCCGAAAAAAGTATCGGCCGGCGCTCCGGTATCGAAATTTCGCCGCTTTGAAATTTCCCGTAGGTCTCCCTCTTGGCGCCCGACCGTATGGCAAGTTTGCCCCCGTCGGCGATAAATTCCGGCGACAGGTCCGCTCGAGGCGACCATGGGGTCCATTTCGCGTTTTCCAGCAGGTTTTTGCCGTCCATAATCTAACCCACGCTCCAGATTTTGTCAAAGGATTCTTTTACCAGCGCCATCTTTTCGTCGTCGTCGCCCATAGCGGCCAAAACGGGCGAAAACGGTTCCGCCATGACGGGCCCGTCGTAACCGATCGCGGCCAGGCCGTTCATGAAAAATTTCATGTCGATTCTTCCCGTTTCGCCGGGAAGCGCCCTCGGGCTGTCGGGGAGCTCGTCGCGGTCTCCCTCGGGGGCGTCGTTTATGTGCACGTTCACTATGTATTTCTGGTCGCCGATCACATCAAACAGGTCCCTGCCGCCGCCGCTCATATACCAATGCCACCCATCGAGCAACAGCCCGCAGTTCGGCCCGCAGGCCCCGGCGAGCGAAAGCATGTCTTTGGCGGTATGGATAAAAGCGTATTTGCCTTTTTTGATAAGGCTCTTTGTGCCGATGAACTCGAGGCCCAGCCGTATGCCGTGCCCCTCGAGTATTTCGGCGAATGGCGTAAGGCGCTTTATATGAAATTCGAAATTTTGCTCATAGTCCAAAGTGTCGCTGGAGTTTGAAAGCCATATGCAGCAGCGGTCGACCCCCGCCTCTTCCATCACTTTCGCCTGAGCGGGCATTTGTTCGAGGCCCGCTTTCCAGTCCTGCTCATTTGCGAAAATGGGATGCACGGGGAGCCCAAACCCCGAAATGACCGCGCCGGCATCGGAAAGCAGCGAAACGGCCTGTTTTGCCCCATATTCCAAAATCTGGTGCGGTGAGGCCTCAATGCCCGAAAAACCATACTTTTTCGCCATTTTCACGGCGCCTTCAAACCCGCCTTTCGGGTTCACGTTCACGGCGCCGAAACTGATTGATCTGTACATGCTATAATTCCTCC
>WQXD01000407.1 GCA_009785015.1 Oscillospiraceae bacterium
AACTGCTCGAACATGCCAACGGAGATCAGCGGCCCCCTCTGCGTGCCCAAATCCGAAATCACCAGAAATATGTCGATTTGCCCCCTTGAAGCCTCCCAGGCGCGCTTGTAGTCCTCGATATAGAATTTTGTAAATATATCGCTTAAACAGTGCACCCACTCCGGGTTTTCTATCATATCGGCGAGGTGGTTTTCAAGCCCGCGCACAAGCGCCGGGCGCTGCCATATATCGCCGAAGCCGTAACGCACAGCCAGCTTTTTGTCCTTGGCCTCGCGGCACTGCTCAAAAAGGCGGCTGTATGAGAAGGCGTCGTTGCCGGGCCAGGCAAAGGCCTTGATTTGCTCAAGGCTGTCCGCGTCGTAAAGCGCCCCGTATGTGTCCTCCCTCATCGGGCCCCAGCCGGTTTCGCGGAAGATGAAGCGCTCCCCCCACATATTCTCAAAAACGCCGTTGCCGAGGGACTTGTTTTCCGGGCCCTCCGCGTTAAAAGAGCGTATGTCGATTTGCATGTCGTCCAAAAATTTTTCCAGGTCACTGTGGCCCAAGTAACCAAACAGCCTGTTTAACGTGGGCTCTTCCGCCCAGAAATCAAAAGGCGGCCTGTCGGTAGGCTCGTTATTCAAAGCGGCCATGGTCCGCTCAAAACCCGTCAATGGTATCACCCCTTTGTTTGTTGTTATGCATTTATTATATACCGCCGCCGCGTTTTTGTCAATGATTATTTGCGCGCGCGTTACAGCAATTCCTCTATTATTTCTTTCAGCGTATCATCGCTTCCCACATTTCCGGGGAAAATGATATAGGGCAGACCGGGAAATTTACTTTCGGCTCCCGTCAGCCAAACCGGTATGCCGGGTTTCACCTGTCCGAGCACGGTCGCTTTTTTTACGCGTAACGCTTTCGTCCCCACATCGCTGGAAGTCACTCCGCCTTTTGCGATAATAAACCGCGGCCTTGTTTTCAGCCGCCCGATTATACCGGTGACGGCGCCGGATATTTTTGATGAAACAATCAGCTGCTCATTGGCGCCGCCGTTGTGCAATTCAAATTTTTCGCGTTTTGTATAGACGATCACATTTTTCCCCGATCGAATGTTTTTTTCAGTGAGGGACACAACTCTGTTTACCTCTTCATTCAATCCGTTTTCAACCGTTATGAGATGCTGGTCAAATTCAATACATTCCAGACTGTCATACAATAACGCGCGCGCAGCTTCCAACTGCCGCGTGGTTTTTTGTACATGGGACCCTATCAATACAATTCCGCCGTTTTTGTTGTCATCATCGATCAACTGCTTTCTTGAAAGAAGCGGAGCGTCGGCTATGGCGCCCAAAACTTTCGGCACGGCCGCCGCGCACCGGAATAAAAATTCTTTTTCTCTCAAAACAGCTTCGGCATAAGCCGCAATAAACACTTTCATATCGGCATATTCGGCCGCATTTACAATAACCTTGCGAAATCCGTCCGCTTGCATAAGACGGTTTGTCACAGTTCCGATATTTCCGCTCCGCAATTCTTCAAGAGGTATATATATGCAATCGGATTTCTTATAGGCGCCGTTTGTTTTTTCTTCCACGTATTCGCCGAGGTCGGAGCTCTTGTAACCAAACGATTCATCGCGGGCAAACTCTGTTTGTCCGGCGGGCGTGAGCATGCCGTTTTCCGACACATAGTGCGTATTGCCGATTGTAAAACGCCCGCCCTCTTTGAAGAACGGCGCCAGTATTTCACCGTGAAAGCGTTTGCCGGAGACAGCCTCAATACTCTCGCGCAAAGCGGAAGTCTCCGGGGGAAAATGCCCCCGCAGGGTCGAATCGCTGCGGCTGAGCAGAACATATTCTTTGCCGCTTTCTTCGGAAATTTTGCTTATGGTCCGCCCGATTTCACGGTGCAGCGCCGAAGTTTCCGATTTTGGCAGAGCGCGTGAATTGGTGAGTATAAAAAACATATTATTTGGCTCCCAAAACGCGTCCCGGAAAGTATTTTCGTCCCATGAGGTATAAACAGAAACGCCGTGCACCGTCTGTATGCCGGTGGGGTCGTCATCCAAAACGACGATTTTCCGGTTGAATTTTTCAAGCGCCGCATCGATCATCCGGTCGGCCGCCTGTTCGTCCGGCGGGGGAAATTTTTTCAGTATATCGGCATTCACCCGGTTCATAACGCCGCCCCTCCAAATAAAATATCTTTGACTTTCAAAACGCCCAACAGCGGCGAGGACAAAACAGGCTTTCCGAAATCCTGCATTTTCCGGCTTATCTCGTACATACTGCCCTGTGCGAGAACGATTGCGTCACAGGCGGCGCAGGCGTCCCGCACACTTTTTGATAAAATATCGTCGTGTTTGGCGCGGTTTTTTTCTTTCATGAGGATATCCAAAGCTCCGTCAATCAATACGGAATCAACCGCGAGGTTCTTTCCCGACGCTTTTACTTTGCTTTCCACGAGATGAACACTGGGCGCAACAGTCGATTTTACCGTCGCGACAACGGTAATTTTTCCGTTTTCGGGACAAATCGAAGCCGCTTGCTCAGCCATCGGAGCGTCAATACGCAGAGCCGGAACCGTCAAAGAAACACAGCCTTTTTCAAACGCTTCGCCGACTGAGGAACATTGGTTGAGAATCAAATCCGGGTTCAGCGAGGCGGCTTGCGCGATATATGCATTCATACGGTTCTGCACGCCGTCGGTTACATACCCCGCCCGGGATACCTCGTCCAATAAGCTGTCGTCTATGATATTATATACGTTTATATCCGGGCAGTGCTCGGCAAACAGCCGCATAAGCAAATCTATTGAAACCAAACTCGTGTGAATTATAACAATACGTTTCATACATCAACCTCAAAATTATTTTCCAAAACATATGTTTTTGTATATTATATTACATTTTGCCGCAGTTGTCAATAATTATGACTTGAATTATATGACAAAAAAGATTTTAAAAAAAGTTACCGATTAATAATATGTTATTTGTCAATTAATGTTTTTTATATGGTAAAATATATCCGGCAGAGCAAGGCAGGCGAGATACTCCTTGGCCTCTTTAGCAAAGAGGCTCCGCCCCGGGGTATGGTAATCGCTTAAAAAAAGAATCAAGACCGGACGATAGGGAAAACGGAGAAAATGAGATTTTCGGCGTTGGCCGCATCGACCCTGTACCGCGTTAGCTTCTTCTTGAACGTTAGCTCTCCCATCGTCTTGTCTAACCTCACCATGTTGAATACTATCTTC
>WQXD01000408.1 GCA_009785015.1 Oscillospiraceae bacterium
AACTGGGCGGGCGGCAGTCAGGATTTTGACGATTTATTTGTCGAAAGCGAAACGGGCGAAGTATTAAACGACGCCGTATATAAACGCAATCAGGCAGTTGAGGAAAAATATAACGTGGAAATAAAAGTGACGCCGAATACCGACCCTAACGCTACGATACAAAAAAGTATCAAAGCCGGCGACGACGATTATCAGATAATACAGGAAAAACTTGTGTTTATGTCTGCGACGCTTGCCCCGCAGAATTTTTTGCTCGATTTGAAATCTGTTTTAAGTCTGAATCTCGACGCGCCGTGGTATAATCAAAACGCTATAAAAGACCTGTCGATAAACAACAAAATAACTACGCTTGGCGGCGATATAACTATAAGCGATAAATCCGGGGTTATCATGACTGTATTCAGCAAAAAATTATCTCTCCAGTACGGGCTTGAGAATTTATATAACACAGTCAAAGACGGCAAATGGACGCTTGATAAAATGTATGAAATTATCATACAGACGACTGCCGATTTAAACGGCGACGGCAAATTGACGTTTAAAGACGATCAGTGGGGACTTGCGTGCGAAGATTACGCGGGCTGGATGTTCGCCATAGGGAGCGGAAACAGATTAGCCGCCCTCGACGAAAACGGGCTGCCCTATATTACGTGCCTTGATGAAAAGAATATCAACGACTATGAAAGAATAAAAAAGATTCTGTATGAAAAAGACGGCAGGACAAACGTAACTACCCCGGAGGACCATGTGCTTACTTTCGCAGAAAACAGGGCTTTTTTCTCAGTTGATATGCTTTCGTCGATAACGATGCTCAGAAGCATGGAAGAAGATTTTGGTATAATTCCTGTGCCCAAGCAGGACGAAACCCAGAAAGATTATATCACGTCGATTTCACCGTGGGTATCGAGATTTATCGCGATTCCGTCAACCTGCGGCAATCCCGAAACGGTCGGGGCTGTAATTGACGCCATGTCGCGCGAGTCGGTCAATACTGTGGTTCCCGCGTATTATAATAATTTGCTCGACCAGAAAATCGCGCGCGACGAAGAATCTATTGATATGCTCAAACAGATATTTTCGTCTGTCATATACGATATAGGGTCTGTCTTTAGTTGGGGGCAGATATGGGACGAACAAATGCGTTTTATTCAGGGTAAAAAAGAAGATTATGCGGGATATTATGAAAGAATCGAAGGCAAAGTAATAAAAGACCTTGAAAAAACAATAGAAACAATGCAGCAGTTTGATTAAAATACAGGAGTGTAAAATTATATGAATATCGTATCAGTAATGGCTCATCAGGACGACGAATTGATGTGTCTCGGAACAATGTTAAAGATGAAAAAATCGGGGCATAATCTTGCGTTTATCTGTCTGACTGACGGAGCCGCGGGCATGGCTCATATTCCCGATATGCCTTTTGAAGAAGCGGCAAAAATACGCGATATTGAAATGAAAAACTTAACGTCTGATATTAACGCGAAATATATTTGCTTGAACCGTCCCGACGAATATCTATACGACACAGCCGAACTGCGCCTTGAATTGATTGAAGCAATCAGGTTTGTTGCGGTAGACGTGATTTTCACGCACAATACGGTAGATTATAACGCAGATCACATGACAACCTGCCTGCTTGTGCGTCAATGCGCGATGCAGGCGGCGTTGCCCATACAAAAAACAAAATCTAAGCCGCTTGATTCAACTCCCGCAGTATTTATGACCGAACCGTCCGGCGGATTTGAATTTGAACCGTCGCATTGGGTAGATATTACGGAAGCCGCCGAAGAAAAAATGCGTCTGGCAAAATATCATAAAAGTCAGGACGACGCTTTTATCGCCGCTTTCGGGGCAGGGAAAGGTATTGACAACTGGATTGCGGAAACTTCAAAAAAACGCGGCGATCAATGTGGAGTAAAATATGCCGAGGCATTTTTGCCCATGCGCGCAAGAGGTTTTGTTAAAGCGTATTCGGTTTTGCCGTGATTGTATGTAGGGGACGGCGTCCTCGACGTCCCACTAATAAAACTAACATAAATTCATAAAAACTAACGTGAAATCAAATTTACGGGACGTCGAGGACGCCGTCCCCTACACAATAAAATTTTAAGGTAAAACAAAATGATTACAGACATACATACACATTTATTAAATTTCAGCGATTTCGGAGACCAACTGCGTGATGATTTAACGCGCAGCGGTATTTCTCATGATATTTGGACTTACAGCGAAGAAGATTATCTTGCGGCGACAAGCGCGGCGGATAAAGTTATCGTTTTCGGACTTAAAGCCAAAAAAACCGGCTGGAATGTCAAAAACGAAAATGTATTTGATTTTGTATCGCGTCACAGTAATAAATACATATATTTCGCCTCGATTGACCCGTATTTTGACGGGTATATGCAGGATTTAGAATATAATCATAATATTTTATTTTGCAAAGGAATCAAAATCGGACCGATATATCAGGGAGTTCACCCGTGTGATAAAAAATACTATGAAATTTATGATTACTGCGAAAAAAATTCACTCCCGATAATTACCCACATGGCAACGACTTTTTCAAGCGGCGTGCCGATTGATTACGCCCGGCCTTATCATATGGATAAAGTCGCCTGTGATTTCCCGAAACTTAAAATAATACTGGCGCATCTCGGTCATCCGTGGGAAGCTGAAACAATAGCGATTATTCGCCGGAACGAAAACGTATATGCCGATATATCCGCGTTATATTACAGACCGTGGCAGTTTTATAACGCCATGCGACTTGCGGTTGAATACGGCTGCTGCCATAAAATATTGTTCGGTTCGGATTATCCCGCGACAACTACCGAAAATTCAATCAAAGGGCTGAGAAACATAAATCATATCATCAAAGACAGAGGGTTACCGATAATTCCCGAAGATGAAATAGAGGGGATTATATATCGGGATTCGATTGAGATATTATTTTAACCAGACCACCCCGCCGTCGTAATCCTCGCTTCGTTCGGCGACGGCACCCCTCCACAGAGGGGAATTTAACAAAACGCCGTAGGTTGAGCAAAATTCCCCTCCGGGGAGGGGTGGCACGAAGCGTAGCGAGTGACGGGGTGGTCAAATAAAGAAGGAGTATATATTATGAAAGCGTTAGTTTTAGAATCAGCCGGGCGGCTTGTGATGAAAGAATGCCCGAAACCTGTTGCATGTAAAGGCGAAGTGCTTGTCAGAACAAAAGCGGCGACAATTTGCAC
>WQXD01000409.1 GCA_009785015.1 Oscillospiraceae bacterium
TATATATGCAAATTCGTGTTGCTAATCTTTATCGCAAGGCGCATGAGATGACTATTGCCGATTTCCTGAAGCTTGACCGTAAAATCAATTTTTTACTGTTCGTCGCGGATGCTTATGAGCCGTTCCACCTCACGGGCGACCTCGGTATATTGGATGAAGTTGACGACTATGTGCGAACTGCGCTCACTTGAAGCAGACACCGTTCGCCGTACCTCCGCCTTTTGAACTTGACACTGCGATTGTCTTCCCAATATGATACCCCCTGTTTTCGTGGGGCAGGATTTTAGCGTCAGTTTTAAGTCGGATGTTTAAGTGGTGAAATCAGCCCTCAAAATGGTTGGAAAAGAGCGGAAATGAATAACGCCATACCCGCAACCCATTGGAATTACAAGGTTTTGGATTTAGCGTTATTATGCCATAAGGGCATTTAATAAAAATTCCTGTAATCGTTGTAATTACAGGATTTTTATTGCAACCACGGCACAAACTAGCTTTTTGTAATCGACATATGCACCCGCTATTTGACAAATATTTCAAGAACCAATGCTTCATTAGCAAAAACAATGCTAATGAAAATGCTAATGAAAACGTCCTCCCCCGGAGCAATCCGAGAGAGGGCATTGGTCGTTATCCGATGGCGAGCATACCGAACCAAGATGCTCGCTACCCGCCCAGCAAGTTCTGTTCCTGTATTTTGATGATCGCGTCCACGCCGTTTGACACATCCAGTTTCTTGTAAATCAAGTTCATGTGAGACTTGATTGTCGAAGGGGCCAACCCCATTTTTTCAGCCATTTCCTTATGTGTTATCCCGTCGCGCAGAAAACGTAATACCGTCTTTTGCTGCTCTGTGAATTCTAGATTTTCCGGCGCTCTGCCGCCGGTCAGTCCGGGTGAATACTTTGCTCGCACAAGTGCCGCAAAGTACAGCGTTTTTACTTCCACCGCAGAAAGGTTGCCGGGGTAGTCTTTTTGTATGACACGTTTTTGCAATTTATGAAGCATAGTGAAAAGGTCCGCGCCTTCATTGACAAATATTTGGGAATATCCATATTCCCTTGCGGCAAGGATGGCTTTTTCCAAGAACCCAAGGGCATCGTTATGTGAGCTGCGAATTTTTTTCCAGTAGGCGATGGCAAGAAGGACGTTGGCTTCGATCAAATCAAGAGGCCGGTATCTGCACTTTTCAATCATAGAGAGAATCTTCTTAAGAAGCAGAATCGCGTTGTAATAATCCCCGGTGACGATATAGGCTCTAGCCGTGGTGAAATATCTATACAGCATATAGAACGGTACGTATTTGGTCGGAATTTCATCATTTTTCCTCAGCCAGTCCCGCGCCGCCGTCATGTCGCCATTTGATAATTCCAGACGGCAGCTAAAAGCGCGAAAATTGGCATTTAAGAAATAAGCTCCGTGCCGGCTTATTAAGTCCTCCAGCCCGGCGAGCGTCTTTCGTGCTTCATCGCGCCGCCCTTGCGCATCAAGGACAGCAGCGAAAAGCATATAAACGCTAAACTGAAGCTCAAGAGCGGAATCGTCCCTTAGTGCCGCGATGGCTGACAGAGCCGTTTCATGCGCTTCGCTGAGGCGCCCGCGTTCGTAATTTATTCCGGCGCGTATCATGTCTTCAATAATTTCAAATTTGTCCTTAAACACGCCACTCCAAGCCTTTCTCAAATAATACAGCCTGTTTTCGGAGTCAACGGCGTATTCTGAAAAGTCACAGCAGCAACGGTGAATAAACGGCAAATTGTAGGTAAACGACGGAGTTGTCGGAGGCAGATTTACATCTAAAGGTACGGGCGCTTCAGCAATTTCTCTTGGAACCTCGTAATTGCTCAGCCTATGATCCATCATTCGGAGGCTCCCCGTCATAAGCGCAAAACGGGGGTTTTGCGGCGCAATGTCAGCAAATAATGCGTAACATCTGTCGAGCAGAACCTCTGTTTCTTCTATACGACCCTCGACGCATACTGCCCATGTCAAAACCTGTAGTAATAAAGGATATTTGTCAAGTATGGCGTCATTTACCGCTAAATGGATGATTGCCAGCGTATCCTCAATAGAAACGTGCCGCGAATCCATGTCGTATGCGAAACCCAAACTTTTGGCGACGCCGTCATTGTCCCCGCATTTCCTGTAATATTCGACAGCCCTGTAACAGTTGCCACACTTATAAGACCAGTCTCCCGCCTTTTTGTAAAAGGCGTTTTTTTGTGTTATATCCCGTTCCAGCATATTGCGCAAAAAGTCTAAAAACAGATGATGCAAATGGTAAATTTTATCGCCGTCAACACTGATAAACGCGTTTTCTCTAACAAGCTCATCCAAAATCCCCGCACTGTTATTAGTATCAGCCACCGCGCCGCAAAACTCCGGCGTAAGCTCGTCGGCAACCGATACCCTTAGCAGAAAATCACGGCGGGCAGCGTCCCATTTTTCCCATATTTGCTCCCTGATAAATGTTTCAAGGTAGCGCGAGAAGAATCGCTTCTCTTTATAGTTTCCCGACAGCAAAATCGCGTTTAGGCCAATTGCCCAGCCGCCGGTTGTTTTCATCAAGTCCTGGGCTTGTTGCAATGTCAGCTTGTGTCCGCATGAGCAGAAGAAATCACGTATTTCTTCCTCGGTAAATTTGAGATGCCCTGAGTCCACGATAGCCATCGTATTTTTCAGCACGAAATCAGAAAAACTGTCGGGTGGTTCGGTGCGGCTCAAGATTAAAAGGGTGACGCTCTCCGGCAGTTCACGTATAGTGTTGGGGAGTATTTTTAATATATATGGGTCTGTGATGAGGTGAAAATCATCTATGACGAGCGTATACCCATCCCCATTTCGGCAAAAAGAGCGGAAGGATTTTACCGCGTACTGGACGAACTCATGGGGGGCGGAAACAAACGATTTATGCTCCGCGATTTCCCTAAGCGCGGTATTTTCCGGCTGTAACGCTGAGAGTGCGCCGACGAACCTTTCCGCAGACTCCGTCGCCTTGCGCCCTGAGGAATAATTGCTCACCCACGCGCTTGGCTTGGCGCGTCTCGCCGCCCACATACGGACGGTAAAACTCTTTCCATAACCGGCGGGGGCATGGATATACAATATGCGTTTTGAAGAAATCCTGTCCAATAAATTCATCAAGTCCGTTCGCGGCGCCGCCGGGATAAAGTTGTCGCACAACATTTTTATCACCCAATGTCATTGTAACGTGCGAGCAAGTAAAAATGCAAGAA
>WQXD01000410.1 GCA_009785015.1 Oscillospiraceae bacterium
TGCAAAAACTTCTGGAATTTATCGCGCCCGCCGCCGCGCGGGGCGTCTGTTTTGCGCTCCGCGCGAATGTTTCCGTACCCGTATATCCTGCTGATTTCTTCGGCTAAATCCGCTGCCGCTTCCACCGGTTTTATTGAAATATCGTTATAACGATACGTCGGTATTTTGATAAAATAATCGGCGGAAAATTCTTCACGTAAAACGGGGTCGTCGTGCTTGTCCGCAAATACTTCTTCCCTTCCGCATTTTTGGAACCCCAATTTCCCCAGTATGCCGAACATTTCCTGTTCGCTTATATCAGAGCCGAGAAGGTTATTGATTCTTTTATGCATAGCGCAATCGAAACCTATATATGCTTTGCCCTGCATATCTTTATTCGGGCAAAAAGGCTCGTCGATAACGCCCGAAACCACGGTCCCGCAGTTTAACATCTCCACAAGCTCGCAAGCGCGGTTTACCGCTTGGATTGTGAGATACGGGTCTAAGCCCTTTTCGAAGTTCGCGGACGAATCGGTCCGCAGCCCCAACTTGCGCGAGGTGTGCCGCACGGACATCTTTTCAAAGTTCGCGGACTCGAACACGATGGTTTTTGTGCCGTCCAAAATACCGCTGTTCTCGCCGCCCATAATCCCCGCGAGCGCGACGGGACGGCCGGCGTCCGCGATTACGAGCATATTTTCGTCGAGCTCGCGCCCTATGCCGTCAAGCGTCGTGATTTTTTCACCTTTTCCGGCGGTCCTCACGATTATTTTTTTGCCGTTGATATAACTGTAGTCAAATGCGTGCATCGGCTGCCCGTATTCCAATAAAACATAGTTGGTTATATCGACGATATTGTTTATCGGGCGTATGCCGGATGCGCGCAGCCTCGCGCGCATCCACAGCGGCGACGGCTCGATTTTCACGTCTTTTATAACCCTTGCGGTATACCGCGGGCATAATTCGTAATTTTTCACCTCGACGCCGAGATAATTGCTTATATCGTCGTTTTTGTCCTCGCGCTTTATTTCCGGGGTGTGAAGTATTAATTCTTTACCGAGCGTGACCGCGCTCTCGCGCGCCATCCCGATAACGGAGAAGCAATCGGCGCGGTTCGGCGTGATTTCAAATTCGACCACCGCGTCGTCTAAGAGCAGCGCGGATTTTATATCCTGGCCGGGCGCGCAATCCTCCCGTATAACCAATATCCCGTCGTCGGGCGCATACGGGAAATCGTGCTTGGTCAAGCCGAGCTCGTCGACGGAGCACAGCATCCCGCAGGATTCGACGCCGCGGATTTTGCCTTTCGTGATTTTTTTGCCGCCGTGTATCACGGAATTGTGCAGCGCGACGGGGACGATATCGCCCGCTTTGACGTTCGGCGCGCCCGTGACGACGGTTATCGGTTCGCTTTCGCCGACGTCGACGGAGCAGACCAAGAGCTTGTCCGCGTCGGGGTGTTTTTCGACGGACAATAATTTGCCGGCGGCTATATTTTTGAGCCCGTCGAATAAAATCCCGAAGCTTTCGACCTTTGAGCCGGAATACGTCATTTTGTCGCAATAATCCTTTATCGCGTTTTTGTTTATGCTTATAGGTTCGCCGCCGAGATATTCCGACAGCCATTTTATAGATATGTTCATGTTTATTTTTCAACCTTTCTGTTTTTTATTATTCAAATATATCAAATACGTCTTCTAATTTTATAATTAATTCGGGAAACGATAACGGGGAAAACTCTTTTGCGATATTTTTTAGTTCGTTTTCATCAAATCTCTTTAATTTTGATTCTTCTTCGCTTGAAAGATGCACATATGATTTATGCAGTATATATGTTTTATTTTCGTTCAATAAATATGTATCTACCGCAGAAGTTTCCCATGTTATAACCCAATATTCTTTTATGCCGAGTTCGGCGTATTTTTGCATTTTGACGCCTAAATCTCTCTCACGGGTTGATTTAGATAAAACTTCAATAATTATCACGGGGATATCGTCGTTCTTTTTTTCGCGGCAAAGAATTTTTATATCAGGCTCTAAATAATTTTTTTCATCAATAGATAACTCATGGTCAATTATCGCCCTGCATCTTCTTTTGTTTCGTTTGAAATACTCATTAAACAAATTTGTCATATTATATTGAACGTCCCTGTGTTCGATGGAGGGGGTAGCCATAAGATATATTTGGCCGTCTATCATTTCTTTTTTTATTTTTCTGTAATCTATCTGTTCAATCCTTTCGTTCATGTTATACAATCCTTTCTAAATCATATTTTTTAAATTTAATTGTTCTGTTTTTATTTTTATTACGCCGATACCAACACCCGGTTCGCCGAAATTTCCGTGTTCGTCGCCGCCGGCAGTGATTATCAAGTCATGTCCGCGGCAGAATTTCACATAAAATTCTGTTTCCTGCTCGGTATGGGCCGGATAATAGCACTCAAAACCGTCTATATTTATATTTAAAAATTTATCCGCGGCTTCGGTATTATCACAGGGATGCGCGAGCACCGCGTATCCCCCGGCGCCGTGAATGGTTTTTATAACTTCCGAAGGATGTAAAAAATCTTCATCGGGCGGCGAATGATATTTACGTACTAATTCAAAATAATCCGCCGCGCTGCCGACAATCCCTTTGCTTTTTAGATAATCTATACTTTTCCAACCGCCATTTCTTCGGTCGCGCTCGTATTTTGAATATTCCTCCATTGATATATTTGAATAATCAACCGACATTTTTTCAATCAGCTCTGCGCCTTTATCCAAGAATATACTTTGATTATGACGCAATAAATCATTTAATGCTTTATCCTGCGCATTAAAATTATAGGCAAGTATATGACAATCTTCATCGCCGATAACCGCGCTTATTTCAGCGCCTGTGACAATTTTAATATTATTTTCGTCGCACAGATTATAAAGCTCCGGATATGCGTCAATGCGCTCATGGTCGCATACTGAAATCAGCGTCATATTTTGAGCTTTTGCTTTTTGTACGATTTCTTCGGGGCTGAGCGTGCCGTCCGAATACCACGAATGTATATGCAGGTCTGCAAACATAATATCACCTTTCTTTAATTTAATTTATAATTTTCCAAGTACCACGAAGGCACAATATTGTTCATGTTGTCATACCAATTTAAAGTATCTTCGCATAACTTAACAACAAAATCAACTTCTTCCTGACCATGCGGAATCGCCCAAGTGATTGCCGTGAGAAAACGAGGCGCAGTATAA
>WQXD01000411.1 GCA_009785015.1 Oscillospiraceae bacterium
GATTGCCGCCGTTGCGTGATTGGAGCTTGCATACAATGATATACGGAATGGATATGAAAGTTGAACATATCGGCGAAACAATGCGTGTATTCGCCAAAACAGATATGCCTGCGGCGCGGCTTAATCCGAAAAACGCAACGGGCATGACAGAACCGTATGAATCCGCGTACAGAGGCAAATTGGAAATATACCCTAAATCAGAATTAATTCGGTTAGGCAAGATTGAAAATAAAGAACCGCCCAATGATTACGCAGACGAAGAATACCGCGATATAATCAGGCTCTTACTGGTAAACAGGCGGAGCAATATGGGATACGCAAAAAGATTCCTGAAAAAATTCGAAATGGATTTATGGCGTTTGGAATCATTTCTTAATCCGCTTGTCGTAACAAATGTTTTCGCAAAATCATATCTTGACGCAATCGGCGGCGGCGATTTTTACAAATACGAAAAAGCCGTGGAAATCATCGAAAATAAGGTTTCAAATTTTCAGAACCGACAGATATTGCTTGAATTATTGGAAGCCATCCACGAAAAAGGCACGGTAGCGAAAGCGCGTGCGGCATATGCGGACAAAGTAAAATTCGCAAAGGATTTGAAACTTTTGCGGGATGCGGGAATAAACGGCGCATTGCTTGACAAGGGCATGAAAATCGATCGGATAAAAAATCCGCTCGGCGATATATTGGAAAAAGGCTCTATGTATTCCCAATACTGAGTAAAATTATTAACGCATCGCGCGCACAAAATTATAGATATTGCGTCTCTCAAGCGAGCTTATTTTGATTTCGCCGAATTTGCGCCATTTTGACGGATTGTGAAAGTCGTCGAAATGCACCCCGCCGTTCTCGATAACGCCCGACAATTCAAGCCCGCTTGCTCGCATAAGCCCGATATACGGCTGTATCGCCTCGTCATGCGGAACAGGCACGGATTTAAAAGATTCGTTGCCGTCCTTTGTTTTCACGGCGACTTTTTTATGTTCGATTTCATCGTATAGAGCGAGCGACAATATGCCGTTGGGTTTCAGCAGCGATACAAGGCTTTCGATGAATTCGAGTTTCGTCGTTTTTCCCCAATCGGATTTTGTGTAGTTGAACAATCCGTGCAATACGTCGTAAAGTATGACAAAATCTATACTGCCCTTATAATCGTCAAGACCTTTTTCGCTGGTTTTCAGGCATGTTATATTTTTCAAGCCGTACTCCGCCGATTTGTTCTCCACATATTTTAATACTTTCCCGTCGATTTCCGCGTCAACGGCGATGACTTTTCCGATTTCTCCCACAGCGACAGACGCGGCAAATGTATAATGCCCATGTCCGCAGCCCATATCAAGAACGGTCATACCCTCGGTAATTCCGCATTTTTTCAATGTTTCCACCGCTTCGACAGTCTCAAATTTTTTTACTTCGTCCCACACACCCGTATCAGTTTGCGGAACAGACATGAACGATTTTATGTGCGATATGATTTTTTGCGTATTTGCGGAAGTTATGGGCTTTGATAACGGTCTATTTTCCTTGAATGAACTCGGTTTCGAGAACGGATATATATAGTTGAGTATTTTCGACTGCTGCATGGACGGCAGACTGTGGAAAAATTCCGCAAGTTCCGCGTCTTTATCAAACTCTGCCTGTATTTCTGCGGGTATATACGGCTTCCACCGGGTTTCCTCGTATGCTTCGGGTATATATATCTGAACATAACTCAATACGGGTATGTCTTGCTTTTCATATTCGGCTGCTGAAAATACGCCGAGTTTCGGGTCGTATATCACCCCGTGATGATAAACCGCGTTGACCGCCGTATCTTCATGTACGGTTTGTAAAATGCAGAGCGGCGGGAGCAGGTCATACCCCTCGAAGGCAAATCCGGCGAGGTATCTGCCGTATAACAAGCGGTGAAAATCGCCGCGGACTTCGGGTTCGCCCAATATCATGGCGGCGCATAAGGTCAGGCTCATATTATTGCTGTAAAAATTTTCTTTACCGTCCTCTAACGGTTGAAATTCGACGTTTTCTAAAAGCATAGTTTTTTTCACTCCGCAAAATTTGTGATTATATTATATCATTTTTCGTATCTTTTGACAAGGGGTTCGTTAAAAAAGCGAAAAAAGGTTGCATTGAAAGGCGAATTGTGATAAGATGGTAACAGGTAAAGGACCTGACGAAAGCCGGCAGCCGCAAACGAAAGGATAAAAAAATTTATGAACCCGGACATTAAATTCAATTTAAAAAACGCAAAGAAAAAGATTATAATAGGAGCCGACGGAGTGGGGACGAAAACAAATCTCGCGGCGGCTGACAGTGAGGGAAATGTTCTCGGGTATTGTTCCTGCGGCGGAATAAATTACAATTATGACCGAGTAGAACAGTGCAGGCAAAACTTAAAATCCGGGATAAAAAATCTTCTGAAGTCGATAGAGGCGCCGGACTACGATTATTTGTCCGTGGGGCATTGCGCTTTGAGCGAAGCTGCCACGGAGGGGGAAAAAAAGTTTTTCTGCGGAGACGTTTTTGACCCCGGGAAAATACTTCTTCAAAGCGACGTGCATATGGCCCTTACCGGCGCGTTTCCGCTTTCGGACGGCGTTATGGCGGTGAGCGGAACGGGATCGATGTGCGTCGCCAAAAAAGGCGGAAAAACTCTTGTTTCCGGCGGGTGGGGTTATCTTTTGGGCGACGAGGGCAGCTGCTATTATATCGCGTGGCGCGGCATAGCCGGCGCGGCGCGTTATTTTGACGGAACAGGAGACCGAACGTCTGTGACGGAAAAATTAATGGATTACTGCAAAATAACAGATATTCGGGATATTATACCGTGGCTGTATGCTCCGCCGGTCGATGTGGGCAAAATCGCGGGATTTGCGAAACATGTCATTCAATGCTTCCGCGAGGGAGACGCCGTCGCAGAGAATATAATATCCGACGCGCTCGGCATTCTGGCAAAAACAGTCTCGCGGCTCATCGAAAAACTCGAAATGAAAAACGGGGCGATAGGAATGTATGGGGGGCTTTTTGAGCGCAACCCGGATATAGCGGCAAGATTTTGCGCGGAGATGAAACTTTTATATCCCGCGTTTACCGTCGGGTTCCCCGAATTTGAGCCGGAATTGGGAGCAATTATTTATTATTTTGCCGAAAACGGGATATTGACCGGGAATATTCTTGACA
>WQXD01000412.1 GCA_009785015.1 Oscillospiraceae bacterium
GATACTCTGAAAAAAGTAAATAACGCCTCGCCGGATATTGACAGCGAACAAAACCATCCGAAGGCTTTGTTTATGAAATTTTTATCACAAGAAACAGGGGACGATACCGAACTCGAAGCTGATTTTTGGTAGGGGAGGGGGCAGATATGTTCAAAATAATACCGTTTCAGAAAGAATACAGAGATGATGATAATGATGAAGCGCCGCATTTTTATTTCGCGAGGGGCTTTTGTGAAGTCGTAAGAAGCGAAGATTTACGGCATCTTGTAAAAATATTATCACGCCCCGGAGGGATAAATGGCTGATATTGCGGTGTTTTTAGATTTTCAAGGTACTCTTGGCGGAAATGGAATTGATGATATAATGTCTTTGGACTTTTATCCGTTCTCTGTTGAAGCCATAAAAAAATTAAATGATAATGACATATTAGTTATTGGCATTACAAATCAATCACATATAGCAAAAGGCGAATTGACATGGGAAGAATATGAAAAAAAGCTGCAACAGCTAAAAAATGAGCTATCTAATAATAACGCTCATTTCGATGCAGTATATTGCTGCCCTCATAGCAGAGAAGATAATTGCGATTGCAAAAAACCGAAAACCGGATTGATTAATTCGGCAAAAAACGATTTTGACATTGCCATTGAACAATCTTATGTTGTGGGTGATATGGGAATGAATGATATGATATTAGCTAAAAACATAGGCGCACAGGCAATATTAGTATTAACTGGTACAGGAAAGGGTAGCATGAATGAATACAGGCATACATGGCAAGAAACGGAACCGGACTTTATAGCCGATAATGTTCTTGAAGCAGTTAATTGGATTCTTTCAAATTTTCGTACAAATTAAGCCAAGGTGTGTAAAAAGATTTGTGATATATTAACGTGAGATCGAGGGGGAAATTAAGGAAAAACGATGAATATACGGGGCTTTTCCTTGCCTCCCTTGTGACCGATAGGCGTGAACTGCATGCGAACTACGTTCACATTCGTTACACGTAAAGGGAGGGGAACCGCCGCAGCGGTGGGGGGATTCGAAATCTGATCCATCGCGGTTGGTCACGGATGAAATCACCCCGTAAACATACTTCTTTTCTTACCGTCTTTTTATGAAATTACCGGGTGTTTGGCGCGAGGTTCGGATTGTGTTTTTTGTATTTCTGCGCATATAGAATTACCTTTGCGGCATCAGGCTCCAAATCCCACCACCGCTGTGGCGGTCCCCCTCCCTTTAACAAGGGAGGCAAGGAAAATCCCCATTTTTCCATCATTTTCCGCCACTTTTTTTTGTCGAACTCATGTTATATTAAAAATGGTTTTATTGGAATCGTTTTAAAACATTGATATTTTTAAAATAATATTGTTGACAATGCGGTGGATATGCGGTATAATAATATAGAGGTGATTTAAAATGTCGAACACGACTTATAATATCCGCATTGAACGGCAAGTACGGGAACAAGCCGACGCGTTGTATAAAAGCATGGGCTTATCGCTGTCGTCCGCCATAAATCTTTTTTTAAAGCAATCAATAATACAAGGCAAACTCCCTCTAATCGAAGTTATCGCTGAACCTGTTTACGCGGACGCGCTTTTGCGCGACTCCGCTGAAATCGACGCCGAAATCGCAAATGGTACGGCGAAGATTTACGATTCTCTTGATGAACTGTTCGCAAGCTGGAGACGCGAAGATGAATGAGTTAAAATACAAGCCCGTTGAAACGTCGCTGTTCAAGAAAACTCGCAAACTTGCGGAAAAACGCGGACTTGATTTAACGCTTTTAATAGAACCAATCACGATTCTCGCGAAAGACGAAACTCTTCCGCCGAAATACCGCGACCATCAATTGAAGGGAAAATTATCGGCATTCCGAGAATGCCATATCAAAGGCGATTGGCTGTTAGTCTACCGTATTGTCGAAGATAAATTGATTTTATCGCTACACGCCACGGGTACGCACTCGGATATTTTTGGATGATGTTATTCGACCGTACGGCAATCGCTTAAAAATATTTCACAAAAATATATTGACAAAAAAAACAAACGGCGGTATAATGGTATGTGACAAGGCGAACCCAAAAACAAAAAATTTAAGGAGGGCATAAAAAAATGTCAAAGGCAGCCAAAATTATATCGATTATTTTAGTTACCATGCTTGTGTGCGCCTGGAATGTGGCGGCGGAGCCGAAACCGACAGTGGACGTAAAAAGAGGCTCGGCGAAAATCGACGGTCAGATCGACGATATCTGGCAGTACGTCGATGAAATGAAACTCGACCGGCTAAACGTCGGAGAAAAGACGGATTCGATAGTCTACGCGAAAATGATGTGGGACGACGAGCATCTTTACATCCTGATGGAAGCGGTCGACAACACAAAACACAATACGGACGGCCTGTTCAGCCAAGAAGACTGTTTTGAAGTGTACATTGACCTCGACAACAAGAAAACCGATTCATATTCGGAATTAAACCAGTTCAGGTTCCTGTACGATATTTTGACCCCTTTTGAGAACGGGATGAGATTTTTGGACAATATCAGCGATGACGCGGTGCAATATATCGAAATTGCGGGAAGCGATATACCCACGGGCTACATAATGGAAGCAAAGATCAGCTCAAAAATCGGCTTTGATTTTGCGTTGAAAGAGAATATGGAAATAGGGATCGACTTCGGATATGACGACAACACGGAGGGAGACGAAGTCAGGACCGGGCAGCTGACATGGAATTCGGACGGTTCCGCAGACGTCGCCAACGTCCCGGCGGCCATGGGTACGATAAGGCTTGTAGGCGAAGAAGCGCTCCCCCCTCCGCCTCCGGAAGTAGAGGAAGTCGTCCCGGAAGCCCCACCCGCAGAAGAAGCTCCCGCTCCGGCCCCCGAAGCCCCGGCCCCGGCTCCGGCGCCTGCTCCGGCCGCGCCCGTCACGGGCGACGCCTTCACGGCGTTTTTGGCAATGAGTTTGGTTTTGCCGGCGGTGTTTTTCGCGCTTTCGAAAAAGAAAAAAGCGGCAAAATAGGTGAGATTCAGATCAACAAAAAGCGGCGGGTGCTCGATCGAAAGCCCGCCGCTCTTTGCTAAATCAAACTTAATAAAAATTAAAAAAAGGAAAACAGAAATGAATGAATTATTTGAAATGATTTTGGAAAAAGATGAGGAAATCATCAA
>WQXD01000413.1 GCA_009785015.1 Oscillospiraceae bacterium
GAAATGGCAATCACGTCGGTCAAACCGTATACCTGCACGGGTGTGGTGCGCTGTGTTGTAGTGCCATCGCCCAACTGTCCGTAGTAGTTATACCCCCAAGCCCAGACGTTGCCGTCTTTATCCAGCGCGAGGGTGTGGGAACGCCCCGCCGAAATCATGGGTGTGGTGGTGAAAGGCGGGTCGTCGGCCGCCGCTATGGGAAATACCGGCAAAAGTGCCGCTATCATCGCCAGTATAAGCAGCACGCTCAGGATTTTGTTTTTTGATCTGCGTTTCATATAAAAATTTTTCCTCCTAAATTTCGCCCCGCAAAGCGGGGCGGAGAAGTTATTTTTGCTTAATCTATATTATTTTAACATAGTCGGAGAATAAAAATAGCGAAAGTTCCATAATTGTCCCTCTCGCCGCGATTTTTTTTATTAAAGCCGTTTTTTTAGTCTCTCTCGAAACAATATCCCTCGCCTCTCGTCCAGTTAATACTCCATTCGCTGTCTTTAATCTTTAACCGCAGCCGGTAAATGGTTTTCTTAACTGCCTGATTATCGTTTGCCATAGGCGCTTTCCAAATTTTTTCATACAGATACTCGCCGCCGATATGACGGTCTTCATTCTGAACAAAAATCAACAGCAGAGCAAATTCTTTTTGCGTCAGCAGTAAATCAATTCCGTCTAAGCTCGCCATGCCCGCTGTCACATCAAGGGAAAGGCGGCCTTTTGTTATAAATTCCGGCACGCGTAAAGAACGGCGCAGCAGAGCTTCGATACGCGCCAGCAATTCGTCAAAATCGTAAGGCTTGGTAAGATAATCGTCGCCGCCCGCCGTCAAACCGCGAAGAACATCTTCTTTTGTGCTCAGTCCGGTCAAAAGAAGAATGGGAACGCCGGAATGATTTCTTTCCCGCAATTCGCGCATGAAATCAAGCCCGCTGCCGTCCGGCATCATTATGTCAAGCACAATCAAATCCGGTCTGCGACCGCTTAACATAATAGCGTGAGCCTCGGAAAGCGTCAGCGCGCAAACAATTTCATAGCCCTCTCTCTGTAACATCCGCATATTGCCGTCCATGATTTGCCGGTTATCCTCAACCAGCAAAATCAGTTTGCCGTCATTAGCCGTCATAATGCGTCACCTCCAAATTGCCCCTCGTAAACAGGAACGGTGAAACTGACCGCCGTGTTTTTGCCGGGTTCGCTCTCTATCCATATCCTGCCGCCGTGGGATTCAATCACGGTCTTGCAGAAATAAAGCCCGAAGCCCGTGCCTCCGTTTGATACGCCGCGCTCAAATACGTGCGGCAGCATTTCCGAAGATATGCCTGAGCCGTTGTCGCTGACCGTGACAGTGATTATTTCGCCGTCCCGGACGGCGCGGAGTTTAATAATATCGTTTTCAGTATACGCATTGGAATTTTGTATCAGATTTACCGCGACTTGGGAAAGCAAATCCGCGTCGCCGAATATAATCAGTTCGCCGTCGATTTCCGTTTCCAGTTCGTTGCGCCGTTTTGTGAGTATCAAGTGCATTGAGTCCGCCGTGCTTCTCAAAAGCGTCGACAAATCGGTTTTACTTTTCTCTGTATTCTCGCTTATTGAAGCCAGCGTAAGCATACCGCTAACCATGCGCGAAAGACGCATGATTTCGTTTTGCGCGTTTTTCAGCAGTTTGTCCGCTGTCGCGTCTTTCACAGCTTCGCCCATGTCCGCCAGTATATTTGTCACCGTCTGCACATTTACAGAAATAACCGTGAGCGGCGACCGCATTTCATGGGAAGCGTTGGCGAGGAATTGTGTTTTTGCGCGGTTCGCTTGGGCGAGAACGGCGTTCTGCGCGTCGAGCTGGCGCTGCTGCGCCCGGTACAGGCTGACTTGCGCGTACATGGTCGCCCCGAGCGCGACGCTGACAATAATCAAATCCTGTATATTACTGGCAAGGACGCCTCTCTCTGTCGGAAACAAGGAAACACTTTCGGGATTTATATACGCGAAAACATATATGCCGAGATACAAAATTAGTTCCAGCGCGGTCACAAGCAAAGCCATTCTGCCTTCAAGCATAAATATGGTAAACACAATGGCGAACACAAGAAAAGCGGGAAGCCCTCCGTGATAGCCTCCCATTCTGAAAAAGAGAGTGGGGAAAAGTATAAAAAACGCGCCCACAATAAATATAATATGGCAAAGCCGGGCGTGTCCGCTCCGGCTGGCGAAAATCAAGAGGACAAAACAACCAACCGACGCCGCCAGACTAAGCGCCATTCCGATAAGCCCCGCGTCAGTAAAAATGCTGACTATGGCAATTATTGCGCAAAAAAGAGAGCTTACCGATACAAGCACGTTGAATAACCGTATACGCAGATCGAGGCTCTGCCCGAAATATCTGCTCATAAATTTCTTTGTGACGTTTTTCATGTGTTGGAAATCTCCTTTTTTCATATTTTAACGCAAAAAAGCGGATGTCCCGTTATCAGCGAGATAACCGCCTGCATTAATCTATTTATCTGCATAAAATGCTCACGACTTCACCTTATACTCACATAAATTATTTTTATAATATTATAGCACATAAATATATAAATTTCAACTGTTTATAAAAAATTTATAAGTATAAATTTATCCTGATTTTACAATAATAACTTCAACGGAGGATATAATTTAATGGAAATAAAAAATCAAAAAAATATGTTTAACGAGATATGGCTAAATTATTTTAACGATGTGTTATATGATAAAGGAATCATAACAGAAATCAAGAGAAACAAGATGAAACACCTGATACACGATAAGTGCAACAATGTTTCGTCAAAGCAAAAAAAGGCGTAATATTTTCAAATGCCATTTGTTATATAGAGGCAGGAGGGAAATTTATAATATTAAAATTTCCCTCTTGCAATCAATCACAATACATGATATAATTAAAATATAAAAATGATACAATGAAAAAAATAATGCAAGGAGAAATTATGGACGTACATAGCATAAGACAAGAATTACGCTTTAAATCTATATACGATTTGCCTTTAAAAGTAACATTTTACGCCCGCGTCTCCAGCGAAAAAGACGAGCAGTTAAATTCGTTGGATAATCAGGTTTCATATTATCGTGACCTGATTAAAAATAATAAGCACTGGACGTATGTTGACGGATATATTGACGAGGGACTTTCGGGTATATCC
>WQXD01000414.1 GCA_009785015.1 Oscillospiraceae bacterium
AGATATAAAGGAAACATACAATGAATCGCAAACACAACTTATCTTTGTCAAAGATAACAAAGTCGTTTGCAGTATATGGGGGTACGGTAACAATTTAGGTTATTGGATTTTTTTTCGAGGATATGACGGCGATTACTTGGCTATAAAGCCGAATGATGATGTATCATTTTCGGTTGACCGTTCGGGAGAGGAAATAATGCTGACGTATGCGCCTGAAACAATCACACAAAGTTTAATAAATGATTTGGTCGCTGAGTGCCAAGCGACTGATGATATTATCGGCATAAAAAACGCTGATTTCTCTCTTGACAAGGACGGAAATTTAAAGACGGCGGATATTACTGTTTGGGGATTTTATCAGCATTTCGGGAAGCACGAGCCGCCGGAGGATTTTTGGCGTGAAATATCGGTTGAAATAAACGCAAACGGAGCTGTAACGGCCACAGATATTCCGTACGGGCAAGACGGCTATGCGCGGTTGCTTTCAAAATATTATCCCATTGAGGACAAGGGCGGAAGTATGCTCACTCCTCAGAATTTTAGCGATGCAGTTAATTCGCTCAAAATTGACGGTATTATCGTCAAAGAAAATTTATCGGCTGACGGGTATCGGCTTTTGTACCGCTGTGCGGCGGAGTTGTTTGACGGCTTTAATATTGATAATATAGAACGGTGTCATATTGTTACAAAATATTCCGTTGGCAAAGCGGAAACGCCTGCCGGCATTGCAGATTTATACGATAACTGTTTTATCCTTGTTCCGTACAAAGGGGGAAACGCAGACTTAACTAATATGGTCGCGCTGATTATTGAATTTCTTATTTAACCCAAATTTGAGGAGCGGACTGTACTTTAATCGAATTACCTGCTAATGACTGCTGGATTAATAAATCAAGATACAAATCCTGCGCGGCTTCATTTACGCTGTAAAAACTTTTTCCGCCTTTGACATATTCGCCCATTTTCATCAGACAAGTCGCTACGGCTATTTCATCGTCGTACAACCTGGCAAGAGGAAACGGGTTTTTATACAGCCATTTGCCTTCTCCCATAATTCCTTTCAGGAAAAAGCCTTCCAAATTACCGTCTTGTCCCATATCTTTGCGTTCGAGATTATAAAAAACAGGATCGTCAAAACGCTTCATATAATTGACGTGATTGCCGTTCAGTTCGCCCCGCTCTCCGCGGGCCAGCATACGGTTTTCACGTATATAGTGCATATACTGCGAACCGGCAAAATCAAAAACAGCCTGCTTTCCCCCAAAATCCAAAAAAGCGATGACTTGTTCTTCGTTCTCTATAACTTCACTTTGCGCCTGTCCGTCACGTCCGGGCCCATACATTATCGGGTTATTACAGCTAAACGCCGTGATTGCAGCGTCTTCAAATGTAACGCCGAGCATCTTGCGAATCATACTTATGCCGTGATAACCGTGGGCGCAGGACACTTGTGCGTGTGTAACCATCCCGATTTCCCCGCTTCTGACGACATTCAGCCTTGCCGCGTGCATCGGCTGAAATTGATATTGTTCGGCCACTTCCACTTTGGCGCCGGCAGGCAATCTTGTAAATAAATCATTAAGCGCTTCAATATCCTTGCCCGGAGGAGTTTCGGCCAGCACCGGCATTTCCGCAGCGGTCATACGAAGTATGTATTCCGGCATAACTTCACGCGGAACCGTCAATACGACAAAATCCGGCTTAGAAGCGAGCACGGCATCTATATCCGTGACTATCGGGACATTCCATTTATCTTTAAAGCTTTTTGCTTTTTCCGGATGCCGTGCCATTACTGATGTAATCTCAAATATATCCGGAAGCTCACGGGCCGCTCTCGCAAAAAAATCAGCGCGCCAACCCGAACCTATCATTGCAAATTTATACTTTGCCATATACACTCATCCTTTCCAAAATAATTTACTGATTATAATAAACGGCCGTCACGTCCGCCGCCTGTGCCGGGATACGGTACGCCCATCTCCCTGTCATTTAATTTAGGAATAACAAATTTTTCGTAGGGAAACGCAACTTTGCATTGCCGCTTGCTTGATAAGTAGGCGGCCTCACAAATTTCAAGCGCTGTTAGCGAGCTTTCCGCTACGGAATAATTCGGTGTATTCCCAATCATTCCGTACATATTTTCGAGATGCGCGCGATGTCCGTCAACTGCCAGCGCAGGAACGTCAATTTTGTCAAAATCGGGATGTTCGGCGTTCATTATTCTGTAACCGCGTTCCCAACCGCGAAATTCAATCTGCCCCTTGGTCCCGATTAAACGGAACAGGGTATGCGCCTCCGGCCCGTCAGCGTTTACCAAAACATTATCCCCGCAATTCATAACCAGACGTATGCCGCTTTTAGTTTGCACATATGTAACCGCTGTTGTTTCTACCTGCATTCCGTCACGATATGTACGGGCGCTGCCTTCGCAAATCGCCATTACATAGTCTATGGGATCAAGCCCGGTCAAATTAACAAATAAATTGACCCAATGTATCCCCGCGTTAATTATGTCCCATTTGTCAAATTGTATCTCAACCAATTTTAAATCCCCGATGACTCCGGCCTTTAACTGCTTCATTACTTCAATAGGGGTTTCCTGCACAAGCGCTCCGTGCGGGACGGCCATCGGTATTTTTTTAGCCTTCACAGCGTCTAATATACGCCGTCCTGACGCCGCCGTGTGACCCAGCGGTTTCTCAACTAAAATTCCGGTCAGCGGCAATTTCAGCGCCGACATTGTAATTTCTTCGTGACTCGGCGGGTATGTGCTGACGCAGACGACGTCCACAAAACAGTCGTTAAATAACGCCTCCGCCGATTCGTATGTTTTGATGCCGGGATAATCTTTTTCCGCGTCCTTTCGCGCTGATTCACGCATATCCGCCATAGCCGCAAGTTCAAAGTAGTTTGACTGCATAAGGGCTTTCATACTGAGATTGCCGCCATATCCTCCGCCAATAACCGCGCTCTTTAGTTGTTTCATTGCGATTCCTCCTTGTAGTTGTATGACATAAATCAAACATCAAGCTTTGCCTCTTCGATCATAGCTATCAAATTTTGCTCCGGCGTTTCGTAACCGACCTGGTCGCCGGTGCCTATGATCATACGGGGCTCATCACGAAATGCTTGTTTGATTTCGCGTAC
>WQXD01000415.1 GCA_009785015.1 Oscillospiraceae bacterium
GCGCCATGTTCGCACAAGTGCTTGCCAATATCGAGCGTGTTGATTTATCGGTTTACACAACTTCACGCTTCACCGACGTATCCGTGGGCGCGTGGTTTACTCCCGCCGTTGAATGGGCGGCGGCAATGGGAATAGTGAACGGCTACGGCGGCGGGCGGTTCGGACCGGAGGACAACATCACCCGCGAACAGATGGCGGTTATGCTGATGAACTATGTCAATTATAAAGGCTACGAACTGCCGACAAGAGTAACGACGGATTTCAACGACGAAACAAGCATAGCATTGTGGGCTTATGACGCTGTGAAGCGTGTGCAAGCGGCGGGTATCGTGAGCGGCAAGCCGGGTAATATCTACGACCCGCAAGGACTGGCAACCCGCGCCGAAGTAGCGACTATCTTCACCAACTACATCAACGCTTATGTCAATTACGCGATAGATTTTGAAAACGAACCCGAAAATACCAACCCGCCAACAGGCGCAACGCAAACAGCGGCTATGACTGCGGAAGCGTATATCGACAGACGGGCATTAGAGGAATTAGAACGCGCACTATTGGCGGGACAGGACGGCGAAAATAAACTTGTGTAACACTTGTAACAACAACATGAATATAGCGTAAGGTGAACGCCGCCGTTGTGTATCGTACATACGGCGGCGTATTACCATATCGGACAAAAAAACGAAAGGAGGGAGCGCATTAGTGAAATACTACATATCAATAGAAAAAAATATTGAAGGTTTTGAACTTTTCAAAATTTTGTGGGGCAAACTCGGAATACATGGAATCAGAGCCGACACGATGATGGACGGCATTGAGAAAGCGATTGAAATAGAAAAAAACAAAATCGACGAACTATATTTTATTGATATTGTAGCGGACGATATAGACTATATGCCGCAATTAAAAATATTGAGCGAGGAAACCGAAGCCCCTATTTTAATCGCAACGTCAAAGTATGACGATGACGAACACCACGAAGCGTTGAACAACGGCGCGGACTTTTACGGGGGTTACTGCGAAACGCCGGAGCAGAATATAAACGCTGTAACCGCTTTCATAAACAGTATAGAACGGCGCGGCAGAAAAAGAAAGTTTCCCTCAAAACTGATAATCTGCAACGGCATAATGATAACTCCGTCCTACCGCAATACTATATTTATTAAAGATAAGGAAGTCGAACTAACTAAAACTGATTTTGATTTGCTGTATTATTTTATGAGAAATCGCGGTATTACGCTGACAGTCGAGCAGATATATACCCGCGTATGGAAAAACGAACGCGCCGAATCCATAGAGGCAGTCGTAAAAAGCGCGATAGGCAGGCTTCGCAAAAAAATAGACGAAACGGAAACGGACATAGAGGACAGCAAAACCAGTTTTATCGAGAATATATGGGGAGTGGGATATAGGCTTCGCGTATAAAACGATAAACTATCCATTATACCTATGCAATAACCTAAAAAACGACGAAAACAGCGTAAATACGCTGTTTTTTTGATACATTTTGCGATATTTGTTTCTGTTTTACACCTAATTTGAACCTGAATTGACCCTTTTCTTTGCTATCTTTTATATAACGCCGAAATACGACGGCGAAATATAAAAACAGGAGTGCGGAAAGGTGGAAAACAAGCGGGGAAGCCCTGTCATACGGGCTTTGCGATATATAATCTATATAAAATATTACATACATACTGCCGTAATTCCGAAAGGGATTGCGGCAATTTTTATTTCGACAAAATTTTATAATTTATCTATCAATATTACATACAACGACAAGATATTTAATTTCCGATTTAATCTTTTTTTATTTAAACGAATAAGGGACAAGCCTTATTTTTGCCCCGGCTGCCGTTCGCCGCCCCTTCCGTTTCGGTTCGCAAGCTAAAAACAAACCGAAACGGAGGGAAACTATGGACGAGCCTTTTATAACGGTGATATACAGGCTCGCCGATGGGAAACGGATTCGGCTCGACGTAACGAGCAAGGTAGCGGAACTGTTAGAGCAGTCCGACCGACAAATTCGCTCCCAAAGGCGGCAAGACAGGCGTTATCTCATATATACGGACTGCATAGCCGAGTTTGCAGACAAAACTATTGCAGAACAGGAAGATACCGCCGACCTCGTAATTAGAATGGACACTTATAAGCGGCTTTATGCGGCGCTGAATAAACTGCCCGATGTTTTAAGGCGCAGGGTATATCTGTATTATTTCTGCGGTCTGACTTGCAGGGATATAGCCTTTGCCGAAAACGCACATCACACCACGGTATCGCGTTCGCTGAAAGCGGCGGTTAAGGCGTTAAGAAGCCATTTAACCGTGTAATCCCGGAAGCCCTGCCGTTCGCGGCGGGGCTTTTCCTGTATGTAATACAGCTTTCACCTCTACATAGTATAACATAAACCTCTAAAAAATACAAGAATAACCTGTAAACTTTACAGGTAAGGTGAGGTGAATGTTTATGGCAAAGCAGGCTAACAGGATAAAAGAACTGCGGGACGAAAAAAATATGACGCAGATTCGTTTGAGCATTGAATTGGGCGTAAGTCAAGAAACGGTCAGCGCGTATGAAATAGGCAAGCATTATCCGAGCGTGAAATCTTTAATGCTTATGGCGGAACTGTTCGGCGTAAGCATGGATTATATTATGGGTATCAGCACGGTCAGGAACGCCGTGCTTGAAGAAGGTCTGCCCGATAGCGAAGTCAAGCTGCTCCGGCTCTATCGGCAACTTGATAAGCTGAAAAAAGAAAAGACCTATGCGTATATGCAAGGGCTTTCAGACGAAAAGTAATCACAAGCGCGAAATTAAAATCCCGGCGGGTTTATGAAAAACCCTGCCGGTTTTTTTATTTTCAAGCAAAATAAAAAATATTTTTATTTTTTTCAAAAAACACGCACCAAACTCTCTCTGACTGTCCTAATAAGTAAGGGGCTTTTTTTTATCGTAAAAAAAAGATAAAAAACTTTTTCTAATGTGCAATAGACTTGCACATTACCCTTTTATACTTAAATTATACCGTTTTGAAAGGGGGTGTGAACTGTGGGAAAAAAGTGGAGCGCTGACGAGCGCCGCGTTGAAATTATGCGTGTTTTAGAAAGCAGAAGGCGCGAAACGATGGCTAAC
>WQXD01000416.1 GCA_009785015.1 Oscillospiraceae bacterium
ATCGCGTATATAACGGTAATAGTCATCGAAATTATCCGGCGGGTAACAGTTGACGCCAAATGACGGGTTTGTGACAGCCCCGGCTGTCAGCTTAAGCGGCACATTGCCGGTTTTGAGATAGGGTTTCAGCCCAAGCGACAAAATGGCGCGGCAGGCCGTAAACAGTTTTCCGAAATCATAGTCTGTCAGGGTGGTTCGGTCAAGCGGGTCGCGGAACAGGTCGCGCTCGGTGTTTCCCCCCGTCGCGCCTGTAATCTGGATTGTTTCGGCAAAAGTTCTGATATCTGCAAGCGGGCTGGGATGTATTGTGTCATCAATGTTCGCCGCGCTCCATATATCGATGTCGCTGACCTTGTTGCCCAACGGCGCGCCGCGCACGGCCGTATCAATATGATAATGCATTAGCGGCATTTTTTCTGCCATAAAATATACCCTCACTTTTCATTTGCGTTTCTTTTTGAAATTATATCACATCATTATATACGTTGTCAATCGGGGGCGGGGGGAGGATTTTATATTATTTCGGCATTTTTTGTGAAGTTTTTGTGCTTAAATAGTAAGCAAATTGTAAATTGTGTTATTTTTCGCTTGACAAATATGTTATTTTTATGTTACCATGAAACTCGGCGGGCGCACGAGCCGCCTGCGCGGGTTGTTAAAACCCGCGCGGGCACTCGGGCGCCCGCCATAATTTCCCCTCGAAAACAGGATTTGTTAATCAGCCGGTTATTTCTTTGACATTTTGCACAAGTTCCGCCATGTCCGAAGGGTACACATTTCCGATACTGCCCAGCCTGAATGTGGGAATGGACGTCATTTTGCCGGGGTAGATTATAAATCCCCTTGATTTGAGCGCGGTGTACAGTTCCAAAAAATCCAGATTGCCGAGTTCAAACGTCGTTATGATATACGATTGATGTTTTGGCGCGACAATGGAATTTATACCGAGATTTTCAAGCCCATCGACAAGTATTCCGTGATTTTTTATATAACGCTCCCTGCGAGCCGGTAAACGGCCTTCTTTTATGTATTCGTCGATAGCCTGACGCAACGCGAGCAATATATTTGTAGGCGAAGTGAAACGGAATTTTCCGCCGCCTTCATACAATCCCTGATACTGGCTGTATAAATCGAGGCTGTGTGAATATGAGCGTCCCTCGCTTTTTTCCAAAAGATTTTTCTTGACTACAACAAACGACAATCCCGGCAAACTCTCCAAACATTTGTTGGAACTCGCCGCCAGCGCGTCAATATCAAGGCCGGGCATATCAATGTCATAGGCGGCAAAAGTGGACATGGTGTCGACAAGCACCTTTTTGCCGTATGATTTGGCGAGTTTTACAAGTTCTTCAAGCGGGTTGATTACGCCGGTAGTCGTTTCGCAATGGACGAAAACGACTATATCTATATCTTCGTCCTTTTTCAGCTTTTTTTCAACCTTTTCAATGTCTATTGGCCAGGTCATATCAAATGAGAGATATTCATAATCTTTTCGCGAATTTTCGGCGATAGTCAGCATGCGCCTGCCGTATTCGCCGTTGACAAGAAAGAGTATTTTATCTTTTTTTCTGCACAGGCAGTTTATCATGGCTTCCACTGCGTAAGACCCGCTGCCCTGCAGCAGAACAGTGGCGTAATCATCGTCGGCGGATATGTCCGTGATATCATTTATCACGGAAGCCGTGATCGCTTTATATTCGTCGTCCCATGTGCAATGGTCGGTAAGCATGGCGTTTTTGACGGCATGACGTGTTGTCAGGGGTCCGGGAGTCAAAAGCAGATGCGGCGAGTTTTGATTTAATTTTTTATTTATATCGTCGACTACCGCCAATAACTCATTCATATCGTCGATGATATAATCCGCTCCGGCTTTATAGTATGCCGCGCGGACAATTTTTTTGCGTTTTTCCAATTCATCTCCGGGCAACGCGGCAACTTCGCCGCGGGAAAGCCCAAGTTCGGAAGAACCCATGATAATGCCGACAGTCCAGCAATTCGCGTTTTTGCCTTCTTCTATATCGGCGGCGGTATCTCCGATTTTGATTATTTCGCGGGGGTTGATAATTTCAAACTTTTTCATGTTTTCCCAAATCATGTACGGGTACGGTCTGCCTTTTGCGGTTTGGTCGGGAGCAATGCAGAAATCCGGGGAATACCCCTGTTCGGCGGCTTTGGGCAAAACTTTTTCCATCATAGCCGAAGTATAACCCGTCGTGGAACCGATTTTAATTCCGCATTCCCTGAGAGTTTCAACGGTTTTTGCGACATGGTCTTTTATATCGCAATGATTTTCTATATTTTCAAATAATATTTGTTCAAAAACCGAATATACCTTTAATATTTGTTCTTCTGAAATAGGATTATCAAGCATTTTGGCGATTTCCCTCGTGTGGTCGAGCTTTAACAGACCCATCGGTTTCCGCGCCATTTCGCTTGTTATATCGATGCCTATACTCTTGTATCCGTCGATAAATCCTTTTACCGGGGCAAAACTGCCGTAATCTATCGTAGTGCCTGCCCAATCGAAAACAACCGCTTTTATTTTATTTTTCATATTTATTCTACACTTCCAATATTTTTTGATATAATAATTTTATCGTATCTTATGTCACCGCTATTTGAATCATACAGAGACGCTCATTGCGATATACTTTTGTCAATACTTTTCCGTTTTTGTAAAAAAAACGATCCCTTCTCGTTTCAACTTCTCTGTCGTTGATATAAAGGCCGGGTATTATATCGCTTTTTATCTCCACGATGTCATTGGATTCGGCTTTTGATGCTGTCGGCGCCGATTTTTTTACAATGCACCCATTTAGTATATTATCCATTTTTTTACCTCCCGGTTATCTCGCTTTTGATTTAAGATTGCCTTAAAGATAATTATACTCTTGCCTATGTAAAATCTGATAGCGGTACAATATAAAAATTGCGTAAAATTTACATAATTTTGGGTTAAAAACGCAAAAAAACCGGGGCAGTCATAATAATTATGATGACTTTGCTCCCGGTTTTGTCTTGCGGATATCTGCTATGTATTTTCCCGAACCAAATCATATACCAGATCAAAGGCGAATTCCGCTTCTTCGATTTCGCAGTGGGGCTGTATCATGTGGGTCGTGC
>WQXD01000417.1 GCA_009785015.1 Oscillospiraceae bacterium
AGAAATAAAGGCTATCTGCTCAAATTTTATATTTTTACGTCAATGTATATAATCGCGGCGTTATTTATATTATATCTGACATTCCGCGCGAACGCAAATTCTCAGGACCTGCGTAACCTGCATCACAGGGTTTCTGCGGAAACCGCGGTTGCAAGAATTAAGCCCGCGGTTATCATTGATGCCGGACACGGCGGAGCTGACGGAGGAGCCGTCGGAATAAACGGCGAGATTGAAAAAGATATAAATCTTGCGATTGCTTTAAAGCTCAGGCGGCTTTTTATTATGTCAAATTTTCAGGTTATTTTAACGCGTGACGCTGATATATTGCTGAGCACCGACGGCGTAAGGAAAAAAAAGGCTTCGGATTTAACTAACCGCGCAAAAATCGCGAATAATAATCCCCGGGCTATTTTTTTAAGCATACACATGAATAAATTCCCGCAGGAAAAATACAGCGGATTGCAGGTCTTTTTTGCTCCGGATAATCTTGACAGCGCGAATTTAGCCGATTTAATTCGCATGAATAACAGGGAATACCTGCAGCCGGATAATAACCGGGAGATAAAAAAAGGCAGGGATATGTTTGTGCTTGAAAATATAAAAAATGTCGGAGTATTGATTGAGTGCGGTTTTTTATCGAACAAAGAGGAAGCCGCGCTGCTGGCAAGCGAAGATTATCAGAATAAACTCGCGCGGATAATTTTCGCGTCGGTTGCGGAATTTGAACGAACATTTAATGATTAAAAAAGGAGAATAAAAACATGAAATTCGGAAAATATAACTGGCGCGTGTTAGATGTGCGGGAAGATAAAAAATTAATAATAACGGAAGATATTATCGAGGTGCATCCTTATGACGGGGAATTTACGGACGAGAACGACGACGGGAATTTATTATGGGAATCATGCAGCCTGCGTAAATATTTGAATAACGAGTTCCTGCAAAAATTCACGCCGGAAGAACAGGAACGAATAATAGAAACGAAAGTAATCAACCCGAATAATTTATGGTACGCCATAAGCGGCGGTTTTGATACGCTGGATAAAATATTCCTGCTCAGCCTTGAAGAAGCCGACCGGTATTTCGGCGACAGCGGCGATTATCTGAACGTGCGGCGCAAAGATTTGGATTTTGACGCTGATAAATATATAGAAAACGAAAACGGCGGATATTTTTCCAATGCCCACGACAGCGGCAGGCAGGCAAACTATGACGGAGTTCCTGCGTTTTGGTGGCTGCGTTCTCCGGGGATTCACAAGGCGTCTGCCGCGTCGGTATTTTATAACGGCGGCGTGTGCGTTTTCGGGCTTGATACTCTTGCGCTTCTTGATGTAACCTGCGGTGTAAGACCGGCGATGTGGATTAAAAATTAGAAAAGCCTGTGTTATGTTGAACCGCAGAGAATTTATATAATATACAGGAGAAAAATTATGAATATCATAGATATGCTTATATGTCCTGAGTGCAAAAGCAGTCTGTCTATGTCAGAAGATTTGGAATGTAAAGGCTGTCGGAATCAGTACATTGTTCAAAATAATGGAGTGTTTAATCTTGTATCGCAAAAATTATCAAGTTTTGATAATGCAACTTGTGCTACTCACAGCACAAGTCAAATACCGTATGCAGGTACAACAGAGCCGCTGACACAAGAAGAACAAATGGAAGAATTTCTGCGTGACATAACAAAAACAAGAGTGGAGCCAAGCGAAGAATATGAGCAGGCTTGGCAGCAGGTTCGTCAAAAGATGAATGATTTCATAAATCCGTTACTGAACGAGCTGTCGGGAACCGTATGCGACCTTGCGACAGGTTTGGGAAGTCATCTCGATAGACTGCTAAATGCCGAAACTAAAGATTTTAATATCGTTTGCATCGATATTGAGAAATCAGCGTTAGGATTCGCGGCGCAAAAAAATAACCCCAGAATATTTTGCGTAGCCGGTGACGCTCACTATATGCCTATAAAAGACAACAGCTTTGATTATATAACGTCCCACGGCGTATTTTGTGAAGTTGCCGAAAGTGATAAAGTCGCAAAAGAAATGTATCGGACGCTTAAACAAGGCGGTAAACTGATAATTCGCGGAGAATATATTGACAAAGAAGATAGCGAGAGTTTTGAACTTGCTAAAAGTATGAAGCTCGAAAAAGGCGTAATAGAAGAATCTTTGATACGCGAACTGGAAAACGCAGGATTTAAAAACATAGTATCAACCGTTGTCGCTGAAATAAAAAAAGAGATACAGCAAGGTATATTGCCGCCTGTTGTAGGCGGTATGCAATACTTTTATGTAATACAGGCGGAAAAATGTTAAGCACACAGCCTCTTATGTTTTCAACAGGAGGGATAAACAATGTCTACAAGAAAAATCAATAATATGATTCGCCGAAAGCAACAGGTATAGAAATATAAAAAATTATAATGAGGTTCAAAAATGCCAAAGAATAAAACGGTTTACGCGTGCTCGGAATGTGGAGAGCAGACGGCTAAATGGTTCGGACGCTGTCCGTCCTGCGGAGCGTGGAATACTATGAAAGAAGAAGATTACACGCCGCCGGCCGCTCCGGCTGAAAAAGCTAAGAAAGTAAATACTGCGGAAAGATTCCAGAATCCGGCGAAAAAAACGGCGGCTTTACGCCTGACCGAAATAAATCTTACGGACGAAATAAGATTTAAAACAGGCTTGGGCGAGTTTGACAGGGTTCTCGGCGGCGGGCTTGTCAAAGGCTCCGTTGTTTTATTATCCGGCGAGCCGGGTATCGGCAAATCCACGCTTCTGCTTCAAATCTGCGACAAGTTTAACCCGGATTTTAAAATTATGTATGTTTCCGGCGAGGAATCGCAGAATCAGATAAAAATGCGCGCGGAACGCCTGACTGTAAACTCGCAGGAATTATATGTTTATACTGAAACTAATATCGAGAAGATTCACAAGGCGATTGACGAAGTATCGCCGAATCTTTTAATTATAGATTCTATACAGACTATGTACGACGACACGTCGTCGAGCTCTCCCGGAAGCGTGACGCAGGTACGCGAGTGCGCTCTTTCGCTTATGCAGAGAGCCAAGACAGAAGAATTATCTGTCGTAATCGTCGGGCACGTAAATAAAGAAGGCGG
>WQXD01000418.1 GCA_009785015.1 Oscillospiraceae bacterium
CCCGCCATGGTCCAAATACAGCGTATGAACGCGGAGAGGACGGAGGTTGGAAAATGAAAAACATAAGCACGGCATTTCACGAGCTTTGGAGCGGATTTTTGAACCGCTCCTCTCTTTTGCCCGCTCCCGTTTCTATCCCGGCATTCCGGGAGGGAGCTGTCGCGGTTCGTGACGCGCAAGGCAAACCTGCCGTGCCGGATTTTCCGTATATCACATATGCGATCGTCAGGCCTGACTTCATGGATTTTACGATAGCGACTGCCAATGTATGGGACAAAAACACGGCTAATCCGGGTATGTATGATCTCATAGACGACGTGTTCGCGCAGGTCGCGGAAAGGATTCCGCATGGGGGCGTGGTGTTGGACGTTGGAGAGGATGGTATGCTTTGGTTTCTGCGAAGCAATCCGTTTTTTGGCTATTTAAGCGAATCCGAGGAAGGGTCTACTCAGACCGATCCTACGATAAGCAGAGGCATTGTGAGATATATTGTAAAAAATTATGTATTATAAGGAGTATTTGTCATGGCATTTTCTAAAACATGGAGCGATAAAAAAACACAGCCGAAAAAGGCTTATGAACTGGCAAAGAAAAAAATGACGGAGTCTGACAAAAATGTTTTGGATGACATCAACGGCGAAAAAAAAGAGCCGCAAAAAGATAATAATAAAGACGGAGGTATTCAATAATGGAAAGAATTTTAGCAGGGGTTACAGCGGATACATTTAAATCTATGCAGCTGGGGGTCGGCGCGATTATACGGGATTTCGAGTATGAGACTATCAAGACCCCGGAAGAGTTCAAAACGGCGTTCAAGACAGCCATTTTAAACGGACAGTCGTTCGGCGGCACGCGCGGCGGTATCAATGTGGAAATCGTGCCTACATTGCGTAAAAGGGATGTGGACGGCGCTTCGGTGTCGTTTAAAGGCGACAGTGTGATTGACGAATGGGTTTGTCAGATGTCGTGTTCATTGGTCGAGTTTTCACCGCAGGTATGGCAGGCGGCGTTCCCCACAAGCGAATATACCGAGGTCGGCGCGACCGGCAGCGGTATTGTGGCGGCGCGTATCAGGACGTCGTTGGCCCATGAAGATTATGACATAAACCATACATGGATAGCCACAACGGATTTCGGGTATATCATGGTTTCTATGTTCAACGCGATCGGCGGTACTACGGGCGCAATTGCGGCGGCGGATAAATCAGAAGGTACGATCCCGTTTCAGACGAAGGGAACCATTGAAGATTTTGAGGATATTGATTTTGCGCCGGTAGAAATTTGGTGGGTTGATATGGGCAACGACGTAATTGATATCGGAAAGGTAAAAGTCTGATATGAAACTTGGAGATATGAATTTCGAGGACAGCCGGAACGCGGAGATGATTATAATCCCCGAAATCGAAAAGATAACCGGCGACCCGGAAACGGCCGAGGCATTGAATGGGATTTTTAATTATTCCGGGGATGATTTGCTTGTTTCGAGATTCGATTGGTCGAGGAAGCTGACGAGGCTGTTGATCCACAGGCATTTTGAGTGTATATGCGCCATTTTCGCGGCGTTGAGCGGTGTGAATCCCGACGAGGTTAAAAAGTGGAAGCGCAGCGAGGCGAATGCACAAATTTTAGAGATGCTGCGGGACGGAGATTTGCTCAGTTTTTTTATGTCGTCGGAAGCATTGGGGCGGGCCGCGCAATCCGCTATCTCGCAGAATGCGGACCTCTCCCTCCAAGAGCCGCAATAATTTACCTGAAAGAAAAATATAGGCACGAAACTATGCTTGAAAATTATGTGACGGATATGCTGAGGCTATGCGCTGCGGGGAATGTCAAATACCCGGAGCGTTTGCCGAGGTTCGCTGACATTGACCCGGTTGTTTCGCCGTTCTCCGGGCGCAGCAAAAAAACGGGCACGGATATTTTATTGGAATTGTTGAACGGGTGAACTTATGGAACTGTTTGAGCTATTTGCGAAGATGGGTTTGGATACCAAGGATTTTGAAGAAAATATAAAGCAGTCTTCGGACAAAGGCAAGAGTTTCGGCGCCGCTTTCGGGGAAGTCGCCGCCGATATCGGCAGAGCCGCTTTGGAAATCGGCAAAGCTGCGGCGGGTATGGCTGTCGAGATCGGGAAGGCCGCGTTTGCCGTCGGGGCGGATTTTGAGGCCGAGATGACGAATTTGCAAGCCATTACGGGTATGACTGCTGATGAGATGAATATGATGGGCGATGGTATCCGCAATATCGCGCTTGAAACCGGCAAATCGGTTATCGAAGTCGCGGCCAACGCCAAGATGGTCGCCGAAGCGGGCGGCGATATGAATTTGATGATGTCGCAACTTGAGCACGGCACGAATCTGGCGATGGCGAGCCAAACGGATTTGGCGACGACGCTTGACTTTTTGGGCAGTTCCATGAAGACGTTCGGGGTTGAGGCGGAAGATACGCAGGGCGTGGTCGACAGTTTCGCGCTTGTCACTTCTTTGGCGAATACGACGCTTTCGGATTTGAGCTACGCTTACACAAACGCAGGCGGAGAGGCTTCAAACGCGGGGCTCAGCATAGACGACGTGAACGCGATATTGATTACTTTCGCCAATGCGGGACTAAAAGGCGGGGCGGCGGGCACTTCGTTGAACGCTGTCCTGCGCAATTTGTCCACGCCTACCGATAAAGCGGCGGGCGCGCTGGACGATCTGAATGTCGCGTTATATGACGCCGAGGGAGCAACACGCGATGTTTTCGATGTAATGAGCGATCTGGAATCTGCGTTGAGCGGCTTGACCGATGAGGAAAAGAATCAATATGAATCGGTGATTTTTGATACCGTCGCTTTGAAGGGTTGGAACATGATCGCTTCCGAGGGTATCGACGCGATTGCCGAATTGAGCGGCGAGTTGTCCGATTCCGCCGAGGCGTTCGACGGATTGGGACAGGCGGCGGGGATGGCGGGTGTGGCGACGGATAATTTCAAGGGTACGGTGGACCATTTCAATGCCGCGCTGGCCGACGCCGGCATTTCCATTTTTGAAAATTTCAAGGGACCGATCGAAGCGGTTATCGAATCAGCCACGGGAATCGTGACGGCTTTCGCCGGTATCGTTACCGGCGTCGATGGCGC
>WQXD01000419.1 GCA_009785015.1 Oscillospiraceae bacterium
ACTGCTTGTTTATAACCTCGCTAAAATGGAAGCAGCATTTTCTTGTGGTTATTCTTTAACAGGTGATTATATAAAGTGCAGTAAGCATCTTAATAATTTGCTTGTTTACTACAAAATGCTTATTTATGGGAGATATAAACTTGAATTTTTCAACAAATTTTCTATTCATGATATAGAATCCGATTTACCCGGCGCAGCAACTCTTTTGAATAAATACGATAATAATGTATTGCCTTCAAAGATTTCATTATGGTTTATAGATGAAATAATTCGTATAGCGGAAAATTATAACATAGAATTTGGATATAGTAATGAAATGCTTTTTGAAGTATATAAAAAAGCGTTAGATATCGCACAGATAGCTAATGATTCAAAAAAAGAAACATTTTATAAAACGAAAATGGCTGATATAAGCAGTATCCATTATGAATATTAATAAACATTTTTTACAAAAACCCGCCGAGATTCAATTGTGGATCCTAGCGGGTTTTATTATGTCAAGCAAAAATATAAACGATAAATTCCATACGGTATAATAAAACCATAAAAAACAGAAAGGAGTTTTATTATGACTACAAAACACGGAATGCAACGGACGCAGGAAAGAACAGGGTTCAACGCAAAAACTTCGGCGCGATTCATTAAAAACGCCATTGAACGCGGGAATATCGCCGATAAATTCGCCGCCGAAGAGCGTAAATATCTCAAAAGGCAAGAAGAAAAACAAGGATGCCGGACTAAAGTGTATAACGCTTATTGTTTCATACTAAATGAAGACAATTATTGTGTCACTATGTATCAGGTCCCCGAATGGTTCGGAAAGAAGCGTTATGACGGAAAACGCGAAATCAAAAATGCCAAAAAATATATGCGGTTTAATAATTTATTTAAACAGGAGGAAAAAGAAAATGGGTTGGAGTTCGTATCTTGAGGATAATATGGAAATATCGGAAGAAAGAATAAGGGACAGCAGGACAAAACCACCAAATGCAGATTTTACTTCGACTGATAAAAATGCGTATTATTCAAACAAAAACAATTATACTTTCGGTCAAAACGTAACCAAAAACAAAAAGGGGGATAAGAAAAAATGAAATTTTTTGAAGATTTTGATAAACCGTTCGATTTATTAGATGATTTTGATGACCCATTTAGTTATTTCATTTTTGATGATGTTACAAAAGACGACGATTTTGATGATGATTTTAAAGACGACGATGACGATTGGGACGATTAAAATCCGAACAATGATGGTGCGGCAAGATAAAAAGCATCTAATCCAGGACCCCCCCACCGCTGCGGCGGTCCCCCTCCCCTTGCAGGGGACGCAAAGAAAACTCCCGTAATTCCATCAAAAACTGATGTTGTTTAGGTATCATATAACATACCTTGGCAAGTATTTCCCCTTGCCTCCCATAAACAGGGGAGGGGGACCGCCGCAGCGGTGGAGGGGTTCGGTTTAGATGTTATGCCGGGAGTATTTTTATATTGCTCTATTGCAATGTAAGAGAAGTTAAAATTTTAAATTAATTTCAATGCAAATTTTACAAAATGAATTTGAACTATACGGCAAATCATGGTATAATTTGAAAAAAACACAAGGAGGGCCAAAAACCATGTTCGCATCGCCATATTTTACAACGGTGAACATAACCGGGCGTAACCTCGGCGCAAACCAAACCGAAAACAAAAACAACCTCCCGTCGGGGGACCAGACCTACTGGGGGATCCCGTTCGACTGCGGCGACAAATTCGCCTATGCCGGCAAATCCGCAGGGGACGGCGTCCCCGACGTCCCGTCGCTGGAATTAGGCTTTGAAAGTTTGAAAACGCGCTGGCTGATTTTTTTGCACGCCTCGGAAACCCAAAGCGAAACCCCCGACGAATACGGGATATTCAAAAACCACAAGGGCCCTACCCCGCTTATGGAGCCCGTCTGCGACTATATAATCAAATACTCCGACGGCTCCGAAATCGTTGTCCCCATACGCTCGCGCATGGAAATCAACGATATGCGCACATGGTGGGGCCAGGGCGCCATGCTCGCTATGGCGCATACCCGCGGCCGCTCGTTCGTCACGTCGACCGAAGACGTCCACGCCGGCAGGAAAGGCAGCGACTGGGGCACCAGCCAGACGCGCGTGCATTCCGAGGGCGACTGGAACGGGAACCAATGGCTCTACGCCTTCGAAAACCCCGAACCGGATAAAACCATAACCGGCATGGAGATAATAAAGAAAAACGGAAACGTGTTTATCTTCGCCGTCACTGCGAGCGGCGTTGCGGGGCATCCGCTGCGCTACGGCAGGCGGCAGAAGGCGCTGCTCGAACTCAGCGGCGACCCAAATAATAGATTTGATTTGATAGATATAGACCTCGGGCATATAATCTCCGTTACGCCCCAGCCGGTATACGATAACGCATCGTGGGAAACCAGCCCCGTCGAGGATTATCCCGGCAACGCGGAGAATAAATATATCGTCGAATTCGACGCGCACGACGACGCTTGTTTTTATGTCGGCGAAGACCGCACTCCGCTCGCGGTCAAAGACGCGGTAAAAAACCCGGAGATATCCATATCGCCGGAGGAAATCCATGTGACCCTCAAAGTGTGCGGCAGCGACGGCAAGCCCGTGCCCGTCAAGGTCCACGCGCACGGGAAAGCGGGCGAATACCTGCCCCCGCGCAACCGCCACAGGCTGCCCAACCCCTACTGGTTCGAAGACTACAGCACGGATTATACGCGCGGGAAGCATTGGGCCACATACATAAACGGAACGGCGCAGTACCTTTTGCCGCCCGGCGAGGTGTATTTTGAAATCTCCAAAGGCTTCGAGGTGAAGCCGCTGCGCAAACGCGTGGATATAACGCCGGAAACAACGGAGATAACGATCGCGCTCGAGCGCGTTATCGACTGGCGCGCCAAGGGCTGGGCCACGGCGGACACGCATGTGCACTTCCTGTCCACGCAGACCGCGCTGCTTGAAGGCGAGGCCGAGGGCGTGAACGTGGTGAACCTGCTCGCGAGCCAATGGGGCGAGCTGTTCACCAATATCGGCGATTTTACGGGCAACGGCTGCGAGGCTATAACCGATAACGGCGAATATATGGTAAAAA
>WQXD01000420.1 GCA_009785015.1 Oscillospiraceae bacterium
CGATTATTTAGAAACCGGGTTTATTTTAATGAGTACGCTGGGTTTTGAGTTAAAATACAGCACCCCCGGTAATCTGCTGACAGAAAAATATATAATTTATAATTTATAAAGAACGGAGAAAATCAAATGAAGAAAAATCTTACAGAATTGGTATTTATTTTAGACCGAAGCGGGTCGATGAGCGGATTGGAAAGCGATACTATCGGCGGGTTTAACGCGATGCTGGCAAAACAACAGGCAGAACCCGGCGAGTGTTGTTTTACGACAATTCTTTTTGACGACAAATACGAAGTGCTGCATGACCGCGCCGACATCAAAACCGTCAGCTCCATAACCGAAAAGGAATATTTTGTCCGAGGCTACACCGCGCTGCTTGACGCGATAGGCGCTACTATTAACAAAATCGGAAACGCTTTAAAAGACACGGCTGAAGATGACCGCGCTGAAAAAGTATTATTTATTATCACAACGGACGGCATGGAAAACGCGAGCCTTGAATTTGATTATGACAAAATCAAGGCTATGATAGAACATCAAAAAGAAAAATACAGTTGGGAGTTTATTTTCCTCGGCGCGAATATAGATGCGGTTGCAGTTGCCGGACGTTTCGGCATAGACAAAACCCGCGCGCAGAGTTTTCATAACGACCAGCGGGGTATTGCATTGAATTATCAGGTTGTCAGTCAAATGGCCGCGTCGTACAGAGCGGCGCCGAAAGGGACAAAAATTGACGACAACTGGCAGGCGGAGATAAACAAGGATTACGAAGAACGAAAAAAATAATATAAAATTCTAATATTTGGAGTATGTTAAATTATGAAAGATATGGAAGGAAGACTGAAAGATTACGAGCCGCTGTTTGAGACGTATTTATTGGACGGACGGCTTGGTTCGGGCGGATTCGGCGCGGTTTACAGGCTGAGGCATATACATAAAGAAAGCTCGAAATCGGCGGTAAAAATCATCACCGTGCCCGATGAAAGCAAATACAGGCAGCTTCGCGTAATTATAAAAAACGGCGGGGAAATCACCGGGCAGGTAAACGAGATTTTAGAAAAATACTGCATGGAGATAGATTTTCTTGAAAAATTCAGCGGCCACAGCAATATAGTGGATATTAAAAATTATTCTATAAAAGAAGTTGACGACATACGCCGGGATATATTAATCCAAATGGAATATCTGACAGACTTGGTACGTTATTCCGAAGAACATGAAATGAGCGAGAAAGATATAATAAAACTCGGCATTGATATATGCGTCGCTCTGGAAATGCTCCAAAAAGATAATATTCTTCACCGCGATATAAAGCCGCAGAATATTTTTATCGCCCCGAACGGAAATTATAAACTGGGAGACTTCGGAATTGCGCGGAATGTGGAAACGACCTCGGCGGCAACATCAGTGGGGACTCAGCACTATGTATCGCCGGAGGTTTGGAACAATGAAATCATCGAACCGGGCGATAATAAAGTCGATATGTATTCATTGGGATTGGTGCTGTATGAATTGTTAAATAACTGGTCGCTTCCGTTTGAGGACGGACTTAACCGCGACGAAGCGACCGCGCGCAGACTCGGCGGCAAATTGTCTATACCGGATATTTCCGGCTGCGGCGAAACATTGAACCGAATTGTTTTGAAAGCCTGCGCTTATGACCGCGCCGCAAGATATGATAACGTCACGCAGATGAAAAACGCTTTGATTGACGTTTTAAACGGCAGGGATTCTATAAATGTACCCCCTGTCAGCGGGATTTTGCAAAACACGCCTAAAGGCGAAATATTGCGGACGCTTCCGTTGACCGGGATATTAAAGCCCGCGCTTGAATCTGTAAAATTAATCAGCGAATTTAGCGCCGCTGACTTTGCCGGCGACAGCGGCGACGAAAAATTCGCCGCCCTGTTGGAAAAGGCAGTTCAGGGATATACCGGTTCGCAAAATGATATTGGCAACTGGTATCTGGACGGTAAAGGCGTTGAGAAAAACTTTGAAAAAGCTGTATATTGGTTTTCACAGGCAGCAGAACAGGGATATGCTTCGGCGCAGAATAATTTGGGTTATTGCTATTACAACGGAAAAGGCGTTGAACAAGACTATGAAAAGGCGATATATTGGTATACGCAATCGGCAAATCAGGGAAATTCTTACGGGCAGTATAATCTGGCGGATTGTTATTACAAAGGCAACGGACTGAAAAAAGATTATGAAAAATCCGTATATTGGCTTAATTTATCCGCCGACAATGGGTATGATTACGCGCAAAATAATTTAGGAAACAGATATTTCAACGGCGAGGGAGTTGCGAAAGATTATGAAAAAGCAATATATTGGTACACGAAAGCCGCCGAACGCGGCAACTATTTAGCGCAGTATAATCTGGCGGACTGTTATTATAAAGGCAGCGGGGCGGAAAAAGATTATGAAAAATCCGCATATTGGCTTACTATATCCGCAGGGCAGGGGTATTCTTCGGCGCAGAATACGTTGGGAAATCGTTATTACGGCGGCGAGGGAGTTGCGAAAGATTATGTAAAAGCTGTGTACTGGTACGCGAAAGCCGCCGAGCAGGGAAATATTTACGGGCAATATAACTTGGCCGATTGTTACGCCAAAGGCGAGGGAATCGAGCAGGATTATGCAAAAGCCATATATTGGTATACGCAGTCCGCAGAGCAAGGGTATTCTTCGGCGCAGAATAATTTGGGAAATTGTTATTATAACGGCGAGGGAACCGAGCGGGATTATTCAAAAGCCGCGTATTGGTATATGCAAGCCGCCGAACAGGGCAGTTCTGTCGGACAATATAATCTGGCAAATCGTTATTATTACGGAGAGGGACTGGAAAAAAACTACGCCAAGGCTTTTTACTGGTTTACGAAATCTGCCGAACAAGGATACAAATCCGCGCAGGAAAAATTAAAAAATCTTAAATGGAATTAAAAAATCCTGATGAAATTGAATTTTTGGGCATAAATTTAAACAGTGAATAATAAAAAAATAAAGATTATCAAAGTTTTTTGCTTTGATAATCTTTATTTTTTATATCATACCGACATACCGGCTATCAGATAGATAAACGGTCGTATATTTCTTCAAACAATGTATGATGC
>WQXD01000421.1 GCA_009785015.1 Oscillospiraceae bacterium
AAGCAATGATTGTGCAAAAATGTGGCAGGTTGGTATGGATGTACTGCCGGAATACCGAAACTGCGGATTGGCAGCGTATATAGTAAACCGATTGACCATCGAAATATTGAGCCGAGGATATGTTCCATATTACGGTACGGCGTGTTCAAACATAGCCTCGCAACGTGTCGCACATAGGTCGGGTTATTATCCTGCTTGGGTATGTGCGTACAAAGGTGTGTTTGACGGATTGGAATTATCGCCGACAAATTAAGGGAACGCCCAAAAACCCATCAAAATATGATATAATTAAGACGGGTGATGAAAAATGATACAATTAAATATATTAGCAGAATCGAACCGGTTGTCCAGATTAAGCGAAATAGGGGACAAACTCGAGACAATACAAAAAGCGCCGATAAAATGGGATCAATTTAAAAGGATATTAGATGAAGCGATACCTGATAAAACGAAAGAAGGAAAAGGCGGACGCCCGCCATACGACAAATTAATGATGTTTAAGATATGTCTTTTACAGAGTTGGTACGGATTATCGGACGAGCAGTTGGAATTTCAAATTAACGACAGACTAAGTTTCCAACGATTTTTAGGGATTGATCTAAGCACAAAAGTACCGGATAAGAATACGATATGGATGTTTAAAGAGAGCATGACGAATAGCGTTGTCGATTACGATATATTCGATTTATTCGTAAAAGAACTGGAAGAGATGGGAATAATCACACGAAAGGGATCAATAATAGACGCAACATTTGTGGAAGTGCCGCGACAGCGAAACACAAGGGAAGAGAACGCAAAAATAAAGACAGGCGAAAAACCTGAAGAGTGGAGTAAAAAGAAGCAATCACATAAAGACCTGGATGCGCGTTGGACCAAAAAGAATGATAAAACGTACTACGGATACAAAGACCATATAAAAGTGGACAGGGACAGTAAAATCATCATAGATTTTGATGTAACGAGCGCGAATGTGCATGACAGTCAAGTAGCGATTGAATTAGTAGATAAAAAAGACGAAGAAATATGGATGGACAGCGCATATGCGGGTCAGGAAGAAAAAATCCTCGAAAAGAACGAAAAAATCATACTCCAAATAAATGAAAAAGGTTGTAAGAACAAATCGCTGACGGAAGAGCAAAAAGAGAGTAACATTGAAAAATCAAAAATCCGCGCCAGAATAGAGCATGTGAATGGACAGATGACGGTATGCGGGAGTCTTTTTGTTCGTAACATAGGAAAGATGCGTGTCGGGACGGCAATATGTTTAAAGAACATCGCATACAATATCAGTAGATTTGCTTATTTAACGGTAAAGAAGCCAAAGCTGACTTAACCTGCCGGTGTATAATTCCGTTCAAAAGGAAATAAAAAACAAAATAAATAAAAAAAACGAGTCAAAAGATGTAAAATAATATCTGATTATTACCATTAATGAATAAATAATTTCTTTATTTTATGGGAGTGTAAATAATTTTCTGTAAAAGCACCAACCATGAAGAAGATATTAAAGAAATGAATTGATAAATGAAATATCCGGGAACTGCCCGGAGCGTAGCGGAGGGCAGTTCCCGGATATTTCGCCGGCCTTCGTGCCCTCACCAATATAATATCGCCATATTAAAACGAATGCAAGCCTATGTCATATAAAAATCACCCCCTGTTCACAAACCCCAAATCCAAGTCGACATTTATGGTACCATATACACGGAAGCCAGTATTTCTGCGGCTTCTTCCATTGCAACCACGGATTCGTCGGCATTGGTGTAGAAGGATGAACCTTGCAGATTTTCCGGTATATTGTCCCTATAGCGTTCTTCTGCCAATTTTATCGATTCGAGTTGTATGACAAGGCGCTTTACAGCCGCGCGCCGTTGGCGCTTTGTGGCAACGCCGGGAAAAACGCCGGGCTTGCCGGCACCTTGGCAGTAGGCGGACATATAACCGGATAGCACCGAAGCGATGGACATGTTTGCTTCCGCGCACGCGGCCTTGAAGTCCGATGCTATCGCAGGGTCAACAGACACCTTTACTTGCGTATACGACATATATGTGAACCCCCGTCCCTTACAGCCTGTCTGCGTACAGGATTGACAGCTCGCCATATATCTGACCCCAATCACGGAGCTTCGTCGTCCATTTTTTCGTAATGTTGCGCGTCGCAAGGTACAGCGCCTTCTTTAATGCGTCTTCGGACGGGAAAACGGGCCTGTTGGAATTGATTCTGCGGTACTGGCTATTGAGGCTCTCGATAGCGTTCGTGGTATACAGCACACGGCGGGCTTCCATCGAAAACTTGAATATCGGGCATATCACATCCCAATTATCGACCCATCGCTTCATCGCATTTGGATATATCTTGTCCCATTTTGACTTGACTTCCAACATATTGGCATGGCCGGTTTCTTCATCCGGGGCATGATAAATCGTCTTCAAGTCGGCGGCGAACTCCTTCTTGTATTTGTGCGCCACATGCGCCAGCGTGTTGCGCACCATATGGACTATGCAGCGTTGGTATTCCGTCTTCGAAAATGCCGCTTCTACCGCCTCCTTTATGCCGGACAAACCGTCCGCGCATAGCACCAGGATTTCTTTCACGCCGCGGTTCTTCAGGCTGTTGAGCACCGAAAGCCAGTATTTTGCACTCTCCGCCTCACCCACCTCTATCGTCAACACGTCCTTCATGCCGTCCGCGTCTATGCCCATAACCACGTATACCGATAGCTTTTGCACGACCTTATCCTTACGTACACTGAACACGATACCGTCGATATACACTATCGGGTATACCTCCGACAGGCGCCTCCCCTGCCATTCCTCTATCAATGGGATTACCTTTTCCGTTACCCGGCTCACCAGTTCCGCCGACGTCTCGAAACCGTATATGTCTTCGATTTGTTCGCTTATCTCGCGCGTCGTCAAACCACGCGCGTACATATTTATTATTTTCTGCTCTATCTCCGATATATCCCTTTTATGCTTTGGTACGACTTTTGGCTCGAACTCCGAGTTGCGGTCCTGCGGGATATCTATCTCTATCGCACCGACCGTCGATTTTACGGTCTTCGGTTTGTGACCGTTTCGGTAGTTCGTTTTCGGCGTTTCC
>WQXD01000422.1 GCA_009785015.1 Oscillospiraceae bacterium
CCCGTAAACTTTGCTTTCGGCAATCGGGTCAAGTGCGGCTGTCGGCTCGTCGAATATTTTCAGCGGCGCGGGATTTACGATAAGCCGGGCAAGCGCGATTTTCTGCCATTCCCCGTCCGACATATCAACGCCGTCCTCCTTTACTTTCGTTATCGGCGTTTCATACTTTTTCGGCAGGTTGTCAACAGCTTCGGACAGTCCTATTATATTTACGGCACTCTCGACTTTTTCGCGGTTTGGCATATCATTTGCGTTGCCTATGGCGATATTGTTGTAAAAATCGAGAGGATAACGGCAGAAATCCTGATATACGACAGATGAAACAGCTTTGATTTCAGACTGCGTGTATTCTTTCAGTTCTTTGCCGTTGATCAATATTTCGCCTTCGTATTCGTCATATAATTTCGTGAGGATTTTTGTCAGCGTTGTTTTTCCCGCGCCGTTTACGCCGACAATCGCGTAATGCTTGCCGGAAGTCAATTTTGCGCTGAAATTTTTTAATATGTACGGTTCTGTTTCGGGATACTTAAAACTCACGTCTTTAAACTCGATTGATTTTAATTCCGGTATATTCTTGGCCGGCAAACATGCGGCGTCTTCATCTTCGGTGAATTCAAGAAATTTATTTAAATCTTTAAGATATTCAAATTTATATTTAAAATCCGATATTTGCCATGCAATGTTCCACTGCATTTGCTGACTTAATCCGAATATTGCGTTTACAAGCGCTGTAAACATGCCGATGGACAATTTGACTTCACCTCCCGCGTCAGGGAATATCGCAGAGGGAATCAATAGTGCAATGACAATCACGCCGCTGATAAAAGAAAGAGAACCTGACGCTTTTCTGCTTATCCAGCCCTTCCTCTCTACTTTTTTGCGTTCAATCCTCGCATACTCATAATTGTTCTTGTATTCCTCATTCATTCTTTTTGTATAGCCGTATGCATAACGCTCTTCTATGGTGTCCCTGCCTGTTAATATCCCGAAGATATATCCGACTTTCCTGTCGATTTTCGTCATTTCTTTGTCGATATCGTATCTTTTTTTGCCGAACTTATATGAAATGATAAAAGACGGCACGCAAGTCACGGCAAAAACAATCGCCGCCCACCAAAGCTGCATTCCGAGAATTATAACAAACCCTGCAATTTGAGCAATCATCTTCCAGGCGTTGAAAATCTGATCCAAAAATCCCTGCAGATTTCCCTCAAAACCTCCCGTTGCGCGGTTAATTATATCAACGCTTTCCTGATGTTCGTAATATCTGAATTTGACGGCGGCTTTTTTTTCGGCAATCGCGGGGGCTACAATTTTTCTTGTTTTATTCCCCGCGCGGGTATTTACCAGATTCATGATTATTCCGACATAATAGTTGAAAAGGCTTACGGCGATAATCGCTCCGAGCGGGAAAACCACCCCGCCGAGTTTATCGCGGTCGGCAACCGCAGCTATACCCGCATCTACAAATACCGCGGTTATTATTATACTGAAGGTCGGTATAACCGCCCCGATAATATTGTTTATAATCTTTACTGCGACTGCGCCGGGTACAAGTTTAAAATACAATATAACCAAATTTAAATAATTATATTTTTTCTTTCCGAACAGCATAAAAATCGCTCTCCGCATTCCATCATTAATTTTACTCAAAATCATAATAGCATATCTTTCGCAAAACTTCAATGCAAAATTTGTAAAGTTTTCCGGAATACGTTGACTTTTCGGCGTAATATGTATATAATAAAATGCAACAAAAAATATAAACGGAGAGGGCGCACATGGATATAAAATATACATACCCGCTTTATCCGTGGGAAAAAGACTGGAGCCAGATTTTTATCTACCAATGGCACCTTGTCACCCACGGGGAATTTGCCGGATACGACTTCGGACCCCCGAGCGTAAAAAAAACGCTTGAACAAATCAAAAAATTCGACAATGTGACGCAAGGGATACCCAAGGTCATTATTTTATGCAGCTGGCAGAAATACGTCAAAAATAAAGCCACATGGGATACCCAATTCCCTTCGTTTGTCGAAACAAGCGAGGATTTCACCGATGAAACGCTCGGCGAAACGCCGGAAGACGCCATACGCTGGCTGATGGACGAGGCGAAGAAATACAACACCCATGTCACGTTCCATGTAAATTTCGCGCTTGCCCAGGCGCACAGCCCGCTATGGCAGGAATATGAAGGGCGCGATCTATTCTGCAAAAATGCCGACGGCAATATAAGGGGATACGGCCATTGGGAAGGGCGGGTAATCCTGAAAAAAGAGTTTGAAGCGGGGCTGTTTCAAAAGCGGGTCGCGAAATTTATCGATACATTCCCGGAAATCCTGACCACAAAACTGCTTCACAACGACTGGAACACAATCGAGGGAAGCCCGTGGCACGGTATAACCGAGGCCGACGAAACCGACGCCCTGCGGCGCTGCATGGCGTGGGTCAAAGAAACGTATAAAATCGACGTGAGCTGCGAGGTCGTTTCGGCGGGCGGCAGGCGCGGATACGATTACGGTATGCAGTGTATGTCGCTCAGTTTCTGCAGGCACGACGACAAAGTAAACGTGGACCTGATGAAAGTCCCCGCGTATATATTCTGCGGCGGCGACGCGGGCGACATACGGGACAAGCGCTACGCCGAAAGTCTCGCGCTCTCCGATTATCATCAGCTGTTCGGCAGCTCGATACAGGGCGAGGGCGGCGACGCCTACTGCGAGGATAATTATAGGGGCGGCACGGTGAACCGCCGCCTTTTCAGGGATTTCTGCTATGGGACGCTGACGTGGTATTACCTCAACAGGCTGCTCAGGGTTTCTTTTGACGAAGAGAATAAAAGGGTCTGTTATTCGGACGGGGTAGTCAGCTGTATAAAAAACGGCGATTTGCATATAACAAAAAACGGCGAGTATATCAGAATGGGCGGCGATATATTTATACCCGCGCTCTGGAAAAACAAAAACAAAGAAATAATGGCGTGGAGCGACGGCGGGTACATGAATAAAACATGGAAATTGCCCGAAGATTGGCCGGACTGCGAAGCTGTGGATTTATACGACAACAATCTTACGGGAATATCGTTCAGGGAA
>WQXD01000423.1 GCA_009785015.1 Oscillospiraceae bacterium
CATCTCGAATATGACGGATACAAAGCGCACCGCAAAGGCATGCCCGAAGAGCTTGCCATGCAGTTGCCCTATGTCAAAGAAGCTTGCGGAATACTGGGGTTTACCGTTTTATCGCAGGAAGGATACGAAGCCGATGATATTCTCGGCACGATAGCAAAACAATGCGTAGGGGCGGGGTTTTCCCGCCCGCAAATCCAAACCGATGTAAGAAACGGGCGGGAAAACCCCGCCCCTACAAAAACATATATCTTGACCGGCGACAAAGATTCTTTTCAGTTAATATCAAATAATGTTACGGTTTTGTATTTATCAAATATGGCGGTGATCGAATATACGCCGGAAAAGATCCGCGAGGTTTACGGGATCGAACCCGAGCAGTTGATATGCGTGAAAGCATTAATGGGGGATTCGTCCGACGAAATACCGGGGGTTCGGGGGATCGGCGAAAAGACCGCGCTTAAATTGATCCAAGAAAATAAATCGCTTGACGGGGTTTATAAAAATCTCGACGACGGGACTTTGCAAATCACGCCCGCGAATAAACAAAAATTAACAGACGGCAGAGCTAACGCGTATATGAGCCGCAAACTTGCGGAAATATGCTGCACCGTGCCGGTAAGCCCCGAGATTTTCACGCCGCGCAGAGCCGTCGATAAAGCAAGATTATATGATTTTTGCAAAAATCTCGAACTGAACAGCATCATAAAAAAATTAGATTTAAAGCCTGATACAAACACAAACGAACAGCTCGATATATTTGATATGCTTGAAAATATAGGCGTAGAACGCGACGACCTCGGCGCGTTGGAATTTAAAGTATCAGAAATATCAGATAAATTCAGCGACGGCGAAATGCTCTTTGTCATGATTGAATTTGACCGCGGAGCAATGTATATCAACGATAATAAATTATTTTTTAGAATAGCGTTTGATAATATCGCAGAATTAACTCCGGTATTTTCCGGGAAATATAAAATATGTACGAATAGAACAAAAGAAATATATCTTAAATTCAAACAAGCCGGAATAAAAATAGATCAAAATATATTTAAGTTTGATCTTGAACTCGCAGCCTATGTCTTAAACCCGTCGCACACAAAACACGATTTTTCTAACGATGCGGCATATAGTCAATTATATCACGAAATGTCGCAGAAACTCAAAGATATAAACGCTGAAGATTTGTATTATAACGTAGAATTACCCCTCGCGCTTGTTCTCGCCGAAATGGAATACGAAGGATTTTTGACAGACACTCAAAGCTTATTAAAATTCGGCGAAGAACTGAATATAAAAGCAAGCGGGATGCAACAAGAAATATATGATCTGACCGGAGTTGAATTTAATATAAATTCACCGAAACAATTAGGCGAGGTTTTATTCGGGCTGCTAAAACTGCCGGGCGGCAAAAAAAATAAAACCGGCGGATATTCGACGAATATCGACGTTATGATGAAACTAAAATCACAACATCCCGCAGTCGCGCTTATTCTCGAATACAGAGCCGTAACAAAACTCAAATCGACTTACTGCGACGGATTAGTTAAACTATCGGACGCAAACGGCAGGCTGCATACTTCGTTTAATCAAACGATAACGGCGACAGGCAGATTATCGTCGACTGAGCCGAACCTGCAAAATATCCCCGTGAGAACAAATCTCGGCAGGGAAATACGCAAATTTTTTATCGCGAAAGACGGTTATGTTCTCATCGCCGCGGATTATTCGCAGATAGAACTGCGTGTTTTGGCGCACATAAGCGGCGACGAAACTCTGATTGATGCGTTCGTTAACGGCAGGGATATTCACAGGCTGACTGCCTCGCAGGTTTTCGGAGTCGCCGAGCAGGACGTGACAGGCGATATGAGAAGAATGGCGAAAGCCGTAAACTTCGGGATTATTTACGGTATGTCTGATTTTTCGCTCTCTGAGGATATAGGCGTATCTGTAAAAGAGGCGAGGGAATATATAGCGGGATATTTTTTGACATATCCGAAAGTGCAGAAGTTTATGGACGGTATAATTGCGTCAGCGAAAGAAACGGGCTATGTCAAAACTATTCTTAACAGAATAAGATATATCCCGGAGCTTAAAATGTCTAACAGGAACATGGTCGGGTTTGGCGAGCGGATAGCGAGAAACACGCCGATTCAGGGTTCTGCCGCAGATATAATAAAGCTCGCCATGCTTGCCTGCCACAAGCGTTTCAAAGAAGAGAATTTAAAGAGCAGGCTTATACTGCAGGTTCACGACGAGCTTATATTCGAGGCTTACGCAGACGAAACAGAGCTTGTTTCGCAAATAGTCAGGCATGAGATGGAAAACGTGTATAAAATGAGCGTGCCGCTTGTTGTCGATATATCCGTCGGCAAAAGCTGGTATGACACGAAAGAGTGAGAAATAATTTAAATAATTGATGTGATATTGTAGGGGCGAACAGTGTTCGCCCGCGCAGGTAGACTGTGCAGTTCCGGCGGGCGCACATTGTGCGCCCGTGCACAATATCAGTGTTCTCCCGAACGACTTCGTTAAAATCCTGTTTTATTTTTAAACTCTCCTTTCTTTTTTTCAGACTGCAAATTCCGACCACCCCCTCCACGGAGGGGAATTTGGCTCCCCCCTGTCGCTGCGGCGACATCCCCCCTCTAACCGCCGCTGCGCGGCTGAGGGAGGCTAAGGAGAGAGGCGTTCCAAAGGCTCCCTCTTTGAGGGGGCTGTCAGCGTAGCTGACTGGGGGAGTTCGCGGACTTTTGCTCATGGCTAATTATGTGATGTAAGGAGGTGTTTTGTCTATGATAAAAAACGATTTGCGCAAACAGGGGTATTCTGTAACGGAGCATTACCAAAATCACGTATTGATTGGCATAATAACGGTGATTTTTACGCTTCTCCTGATAAGAGTGACTATAGTGGGCGCGGACTTCGTTATTCAGGATATACTTCGATTAGAGTTGTCTGAAATGGAAGCTTACAACAGTATGAATATATTTACATATTTATTCAACAGTCTTATAGGTTACACCGTCGGTTTTGGATTTATGTTTATTTTAATTTTGTTTTATTTTATGTATCTGGGGTTAAAGG
>WQXD01000424.1 GCA_009785015.1 Oscillospiraceae bacterium
GAAATATTTCGCCCGTTAAAGCTCAATATTTTTGGTCTCGGTTTGTCCGTTGAAAGCGACAATACGGGCAGACTGCCTTTAAATACGTTTAACCAATGCGCCTCGTCCCTTTTATATTTCTCGCCGGTGCGGTAAGAAATCGAATCCGAGGTAAAATCAACGTATTGAACGGCGGGTTCCTTTAAAATTTCTCCGCAGTACAAACGAGACAATTCGTCAAAAAGAACGGGCATACTACCGCCGTCGGTTATACAATGGTGCATGTCCAGCGCGAGGGTATTGCCGTCAAACGCGGCACGCATAAGGGGCGCTTTTGAAAGATCAAAAGGACGGATAAAATTTTCCGCCGTATCAAAACCAAATTGAACCGTCTCGTTAACGACTTGAACTATCTTTCCGTCTTTATTCTCGAAATGTGTTCGTAAAATCTCGTGCCTTTCAATAAGACGTTTAAATGCTCCCTCCAGTTTTTCAGCGTCAGGCGCCTTTTTAAATTTTAATTTGACGGGAACGTTATACGTCACCGTATCCGCCGCCATACTTTGAGCAAGATAAATGCGCTCCTGCGCGGACGTGGCCGGAATGTCGCCTTCAAATACGGCTCTTATATTCTCCTTTTTTGTGCACTCGGTCAAAGTCCCGGCAATGGAAGCCACGGTATTAAGAGACAAAATTTCCCGCACCTGGACGGCATAGCCCCTGTTTTCCAATTTTGCTGCAAGTTCTATAGCCTTAAGACTATCGCCGCCAAGATCTAAAAAACAGTCCATCATGCTTACATTCGGCGTGTTAAGGGTCAAGGCAATGGTTTCGGCCAATATCTTTTCTTTTTCCGTAACAGGTGCAATATACGCGGTTTTCGTCTGCTTATTCGTAAAATCCGGCGCGGGAAGCGCTTTACGGTCGGTTTTTCCGCCGGGCGTTTGCGGGAAAACGTCAAGCCTCGTGAAAAAATGCGGGATCATATATTGGGGCAGCTTTTTTGCGAGAGAATCTTTTATCTTATTTGTGTCAACCTCGTCCCCCGTATAATAGGCGCAAAGATATTGCCGTCCGTTACTGTTATGTACTGTTACGGCGGTCTGCGTAACGCCGCAGTATGCGGCGATTGCAGATTCTATTTCTCCAAGCTCAATACGCAGTCCGCGTATTTTTACCTGAAAATCCATGCGCCCGACAAAATAAACTTTACCGTCCTCCCGCCATTTGGCGAGGTCTCCGGATTTGTACATTTTCCCGCTTCCGAATGGATTTTGTACAAATTTTTCAGCGGTTAGTTCCGAACGATTCAGATAGCCGGGTCCCACTCCCTCACCTGCTATGCAAAGCTCGCCCGCCACGCCGACAGGGAGTGGCGCAAGGTTTTTATCAAGTATATAGATTTGAGTATTTGCTATTGGACTGCCGATAGTTATATCACTATCCACAACTCCCCAAATGCAGCCCATTGTAGTTTCGGTAGGACCGTATCCGTTGCAAATTGTTGCGTTTGTGCATTTTTGTATACCGCTTAACGCTTGTCTTGATAACTCTTCACCGCCGAGGGACACTATTTTTAGCCTGCCGGTCGCATCGGCGAAAGAGTTTTCGCCAAGATAAGACAAAAATTTTGTCGGAGTAGTCAGCATGAAATCAACGTTATTATCATTAATTAAACGAGCCAGCTCTATTGCGTTGTTAATTTGTCCGTCGCCTGCAAGCACAAACTTAAAGCCGTATAACAACGACATAAAAATCTCGGCTGACGCCATATCGAAAAAGAGGGCGCCGGTTCCGAGAATGGCGCCGCACTTTGAAGAAATCATGTACTGCATACGATTCTTCTCGTTTGGGTCGCAAAAGTTTACAAAGTTTCTATGTGTTATCCCCACACCCTTTGGCACCCCTGTCGAACCACTTGTATAAATCGCGTAACACAAATCCTGCGGACTGTTTATATTTTCAATTTTATCTCCGCCGCCGTTGAAAATACTATCGTCATCTAAATCAATAACGTCAATATCGTCAATCCTGACGCCCGATACAAGCACGGTCTTACACGCCGAATCTTTAAGCATGAAGGCCATTCTTTCCCGTGGACTGTTCGGGTCTATCGGCAAAAAAGCTCCACCCGCCTTAAGTACGGCAAGCATGGCAATAACGGCTTTATGACTTCGTTTTGATACGATCGCAACAATATCGTTTCGCGTTATACCCTTATCACGCAGAATGCCGGCAAGAGAATCTGACATTTCGTCAATTTGACGATACGTGTATTTCGAACCGCTAAACACGACGGCTGTAGCGTTCGGAGTTTTCGCGGCTTGCTCTTCAAAAAGCTGGTTTATACATTTATCGTCCGGAAAATCCGTCGCCGTATTATTAAAATCAAAAATTAATCTTTGATACTCCGCTTCGGAAACAATTTGAATATCGCGGATTTTTACACTATCTTCCCGGATAATCTGACGTAAGATATGTAAAAGTCTATCGCAAAGCATAACGATTTCCGATTTGGAAAATACGGCTGTCTGATATTCGAAATGTAATTTATACAAACCCGTATTGTCGATATCCTCAATATGCAAACCAAGAGGAATTTCACTATGACCCGCAGAAAACCATGTGGAGGAAACTTCGACGTCAAGCCCCTCTATCCGTGCGTTTTGGAAAGATATCATGACGTCGAATAAACCCGATACTCCGGCGTGTTTAGTGCGGATATTCTGCAGGATATGGCTTAATGGATATTTCTGGCGTCTAAAAATTTCGGCGTGCTTTTGTTGAATGCTTAAACATAAATCCGCCGCGCTATCTCCCTCATCAATCGGCACGGAAAGCGGCATGGTTGATATAAACATGCCGATTGTCTTTTTTTCAACCAACGTACTTCGGTTAAGTACAGGTATTCCGATGGTAACAGGCGATGAAAAATCATTTATACGGTAAAGATAAGCCAGCAGGGCGGCCTCAAACAAAACTGCGGGAGTAACGCCTTTTTGCTCACAATAACTACCTATCTCCTGACAAAACAGCGTATCCGTTTCATAAATATAACCGTCGGTTTCGGTGCCGCGTTTGTCCGACA
>WQXD01000425.1 GCA_009785015.1 Oscillospiraceae bacterium
TAACAGACACTTTTTTGCCATTTCTGGGGAACACAATATCTTTTGAATACGGCGGCTCGTTTTTATGCGCGTAGTCCGCGACAAAGCGTTTGAGGTCGCATATGGCAACAGCTTCGTCCGTAGTCCTGCGGCGGCATTTGCTTTCGCAGGGACGCGTGCATATACGTCCGCAGACCGACGGGAACGGATTTTCCTGACGGATAAGTTTGTACGCGTCTATAAATCTGCCTTCGGCGACAAGAGCCGTATATCCCGGCACGTTTATGTTGGCTGGGCAGGTGTTCTCGCATGGGGATATAAATAATTCGCTGCAGACGCCCGCGCGGCATCTTTTATATTTGATATGTTCGTCAAATTCTTCCCTGAAATTTTTGATTGCGCTCAAAACGGGATTAGCCGCCGTCTGTCCGAGCCCGCAGATTGCCGTGTCGCGGATGCTCTCACCGAGCGCCTCTAAAAGTTCTATATCGCCTTCTTCGCCTTTACCCTGCGTAATGCGTTCGAGAATCTCAAGCATACGGCGGGTGCCCACTCTGCACGGCACGCACTGTCCGCACGATTCGTCCTGAATAAATTCCATAAAAAACCTTGCAGTATCAACCATGCAGGTATCTTCGTTCATAACGATAAAACCGCCTGAACCCATGATGGCTCCAAGGTCTTTAAGCGTATTATAGTCTATCGGCGTATTTAAGTTTTCCTGCGTTATGCAGCCGCCGGACGGACCGCCCATCTGCGTGGCTTTAAAGCGTTTATTTCCCGCAATTCCCCCGCCGATATCGAAAAGAATGTTGCCAAGCGGGATTCCGATTGCGACTTCAACAATCCCCGCGTTGACTATATCGCCCGCAAGCGCAAATACTTTTGTTCCTTTGCTGTTTTTCGAACCGATAGACGCATGCCATGCCGCGCCTTTCTGTATTATGGCGGGTATGTTAGCAAATGTTTCAACGTTATTTATAATCGTAGGATGTTCAAATAAACCCTTTTGGAACGGGAACGGCGGTTTTTGACGCGGTTCGCCGCGGTGTCCCTCTATAGAGCTCATAAGCGCCGTTTCTTCGCCGCAGACGAAAGCGCCCGCGCCGATTCGTATTTCCAAATCAAAGTCAAAGCCCGTGCCGAACAGTCCCTTGCCTAAAAGCCCGAATTCGCGAGCCTGTTCTATCGCGCGTTCCAGACGCTCGATAGCCAGCGGATATTCAGCGCGCACGTACACATAACCCGTATTCGCGCCGATGGCGAATCCGCCGAGCAGCATGCCTTCTATAACTGAGTGAGGGTCGCCCTCGATAATGCTCCTGTCCATGAAGGCGCCGGGGTCTCCTTCGTCGGCGTTGCATACTATGTATTTTATATTTCCGGGAGCATTCAGACCCGCTTCCCATTTGACGCCCGTGGGGAAACCGCCGCCGCCGCGTCCCATGAGTCCGGATTCTTTTACTTCGCGGACTATATCCGCACCCGTGCGTTCCGTGAGCGATTTTGCGGCAGCCGTGTAGCCGTCGCGCGCTATATAGGCTTCAATCGAAGCGTGTTCCATAATTCCGCAGTTTCGCAGCGCGATTTTGGTCTGCTGCTTAAAAAACGCGATGTCGTCAATTTTGGGAACATAGGCGTTGAGCGTCTTATCGAAAAACGTATATTCTTCTATAATTCTGTTTTCGCATAAATGCGCCGCGACAATCTCGCGTGATTTTTCGGGGGTGAGGTCCGTATAAAATATCCCCTCGGGCTGTATCAGCATAACCGGTCCCACAGCGCATGTGCCCATACATCCGGTTTCCATGACAAGCGTCCGGTCGCTAAGCCCGAATTCGTCGAGAGCTTTTTTTATCGCCTCCCCTATTTCCGCGCAGCCGGAAGATACGCAGCCCGCCCCTCCGCAAACCAGTATATACTGTTTATAACCGGAAAGCCGTCGGTCATATTCTTGTTTTATATGTTCCAAATCGGCAATGGAATTGACTTTCATAGATTAATCACCTCGTTTTCTTCGTTATCTTTATAGTCGGACAAAATCGAGTCTAATTTGTTGACGTTTACCTGTTTATAGACTTTTTCGTCTATCATCATGGCAGGAGCCAAGCCGCATGAACCGATACAGCGCGCCACTTCCAGAGTAAAGAGTCCGTCTCCCGTTGTCTCGCCGAGGTCTATGCCCAGTTTCTGTTGCAAATGTTCCACCACGCGCTTGCCGCCGCGCACATAGCACGCCGTCCCAAGGCAGACGCGGATAGTGTGTTTTCCGCGTGGAACCGTAGAGAAGAATGAATAGAAAGAAACGACGCCGGATACTTCGGAGAGAGGTATATCCATATTTTTCGCGATAAACTCCTGAAGTTCCAGCGGCAAATAACCATAAATTTCCTGTGCGAGGTGCAGCACCTGTATAAGGCTTCCCTGTTTGTTCTTGTAGAGGTCAATGATATTTGCGATCTGAGCATATGCGTGTTGTTGCTCTGTTTTTCCGCATGAGCAGTTTTGGTTTTGAACACCCATTATAGTTGTGTTCCTCCTCTCGTTATGTAGTTATGCGATTTATGGGATTGATAAATTTTTAACAATGTCTGATAAAAAATCAACCCAGAATTGGGATGTGGAAAAAGAATATGCGGGAATTTTACTAAATCTAATTATATTATACTATAAAGCGTTATTTAAGTCAAGGAGCGTTATAGATTTTTCCGTAAAATTTTTATGAACGTTCACGGCGCAACACAAAAAGCCCGTCAGGTTATAATCCAACGGGCTTTTGCGGCATTTATTAATTCAAGGATATTTTATCTTATCATAGTATTATCTATCGTATCATGCCCTTACAGAGCTGAGCAAGCCCCCGGCTTTGCCGAGGGTCTTGACTAATACATATCCAAATATTCGCTTATCCTATGCTGTATTTCGTCGGTTCTCAAATTGTCGCTTATAAACGCTTCGCGCAATAAATGCCGGGGGATATATTCATCGTATTTTTCGTGCGCGAAATCCTCGTTCGGACCGACAAGTTCTTCTCTGTCTATGCCGTTTCTTTTTATGTCGTCGTACATATATTTTATAAAATCA
>WQXD01000426.1 GCA_009785015.1 Oscillospiraceae bacterium
AACACGTTGTTGAAAATAAAAAAGTCTCTATAAATATCAATCTGGATAATAGGGAATGGGATACCAATATCGTATTAGTGGATATTGCCGAAAATGAATATGCCTTGGCATTTTTCGATTTTAAAGATTTACCTGACGGCGATTATAAAATTTATATTGATGGCAAGTACACCGGAAGAACGCTTACCGTAGGCGAAGGCGGAGCAAATACTACTCTTGATTTCTACACTCTGACGCTGGTCGCGGGTACTGGTATAGAAAAAATAATCGGCGAAGGGGTATATCTTGCAGGTTCGGCAGTTGATATAAGCGCCTTGTTAATGCCCGGTTATAAATGGGATAAATGGATCGTTACCGAAGGCAATTATGATGCGGTATTTATAGACGGTATATCCACGCAGATAATTATGCCGGATGGTCCATTGAGCTTGCTCGCATTCGGCGCGTTAGCAGATAACGCCGTGACCGGCGAAACAAAAAATCCTGCAACCGGCGACGATGATAATAATTTGCTGAACTGGATAATCGTCCTGTTCTCGTCGTCCGCGTTTGGAGCATATATCCTTGTATATCGGAATCGGAAACGATGGTTGTTAGAGAGAATATTGTAAACTTTATGGAAAACGTGAATCTCTCGGATCAATACGTCCGAGAGATTCTTTTCATGGGATTATAAAAAATATTATTGCGGAAATTAATAATCTATGTTATAATAATCAGCAGAACAGAGCAAAAATAATATTAAAGGGGTAAGTCTATGAAGAAATTCAATAAAATAATTGTATATATTATTATTTTAAAATTTTTCTGCGTGGGCTTAATATCCTGCTCAAATGAAAATAATTCACCTAACGAAACCAACAATCAACCCGAATCTGATAAAATTTCAATCGAGGAATTTTATGAATTAGATGATTTTGAACTTATAGAGGTCGGCAATCCATCGTCTGAATCGGAAGTAGAACCGGAGCAACAGATATTAACTGTCGAACCTGAACAAGAGACTGAGCCCGAACTGAAAGAAACAACGGAAGAACCCGTTCAAGATGAGATATTTGAAACTGAAGAAGACCCTATTCAAGACGACTTATTTGAGCCTGAGGAATATCTTATTATTCCTCAAAGTGAACCCGCCCTGCTGACTACGGAAACCTTGCTCTATGATTTCGATTATCTCAGCCGGATTCTCGAAGAAAATTATCCTTTTTATGGCGCAGCCCGCAGGAAATTCGGTATTGATTTGCAAAGGCAAACAGCCCTGGCGCGAACTGCCGTTGAAAACTTGGACGCTACGGGAAACCACAGCCGGATATTGCGTGAGTTTTCCGATATTTTGTCAGGATATATTGTCGCTCCCATGCGAAACATGGGTCATATGATAGGTCTTTGGAGCGGAGGTCAATCGTATAAAATCCAACTGGCGCTGATGAAATGGGACGGGAGTTTTCCAATTCAATGGTATCCTAATCTATATGCCCGGTATTTGCTCGGTATGTTTACGTCTCCTACGGCGATTCGGTATTACGGCAATCCATTTGACAGCGAGGATATAGAAAGCTTCATACAGTCTGTTTTATTCACGCCTGTGCCAAACAATGTCACTTTCGATATAATTCAGCCGGATTCTATCGCTTATATACATATGCGCGACATGGATTCCGCCAGTATTGATATTGACGGCGAATTGATTGCCGCTTTCGTTGAAACTATCGGAAATTTCGACCATCTTATCATTGACCTGAGAGGCAACCGGGGAGGCTCCGCCAGCGCTTTTCTACAAAATATCATAGCGCCGCTGATTGACGAGCCCGCCAGCCTGTTTTATTACGTATTTTTCAAGGGCGGTCAGCACAATTTAATGTTTGACGAACTTTATTACCGCGACCTGCAATGGCAGTCCGCTAACGGGCTGGTGCTTCACGCAGACGCTCCCCGGTTTCATGTCGGCGATATACTCCCCTCGCTGACCCATGCCAACGCCGCCGATTTCGCCGATATAAGCTATGGTTTTAAACGTGAAATCACCGTTACCCCTTCGGCAAACCGCTGGGAATTTAAAGGGAAAATATGGATTCTGATTGACGGACGCTCGATTTCCGCAACGGAGATTTCCGCAGCGTTGGCAAAAGAATCGGGTTTTGCAACTCTTGTCGGCGAATCTACCGGCGGAATGTTCGGCGGCTATACTGCTGCATTCATCGGCTTGCCCAATACGGGCGCTATTATACGTTACGATTATGGCTATGTAACTGACTTGAACGGGCGCGCTATAGAAGAATTCGGCGTTGCCCCTAATATATATAACCGTCCCGGCATGGATGCCTTAGAAACTGTGCTGGCATTAATTTCAGAAGGAAATTATTAATAATTCTCAAAAGATATATATATTAAGATAAAGCCCAAAAAGGAAAAAAGGAAAAAGCTGATAGAAAGAATCTATCAGCTTTTTGGGGTTAGTTTATACAATATTTTTCCGATTACTGTGATTTGGTAGATTGTTAGAGGAGCAAACGCGCCTTTCTCCTGAGGAGTGATATGCCGGAGAAAGCTCCCAGCGCCATCAAGACCAGCATCGAGAAGATAACGTCCAGACCGTCGCCAGTCTTGGGCACCGGCTTGGGTTCGGGCTCCGCGACCGCTTCGTCGGGCCACAGGAAGTTGGCAAAGGGTATCAGGTCGTCGAAATCCTCCCAGTCCGTGATGTCCCCGTCGAACCATACGAATCCTAACGGAACGCCGTTCTCGCCGAAGATTTCGTACAGTCCGTCGCCCAGGTCAACCGCGAACCAGCCGTTGGAGAGCGGTATTCCGAAGTCTGGCATATCTTCGTAGTATTCGAAGTCGCCCGCGGAAATGAGGACCGGTACTGTAGGTTGTGTTGCGGGCTCCGTGGGGATTATTGTAGTTGTTGCGGGTTCTATCGTTGGTTCGTCTATCGTGGGTTCTGTCGGTATCTGGGTATTGCCGTTATCTCCGCCATTGTCGCCGCCGCCGTTATCTCCACCACCACCGCCGTCGCCGCCGCCGTTATCTCCGCCGTCGCCTGACCCTCCGGTCGTC
>WQXD01000427.1 GCA_009785015.1 Oscillospiraceae bacterium
ACTCGGGTTATGCTATGCAATCAATTTAAATCACAGGTTCACGCCTGCTGCAAGACAAGCGAAAAAATGGCAGAATGACGGCAGAATCGGCGATTTATTATTCTGCAACATGGCTCTTTGGATTGGTAAATTAATGCCGCTTGATTCTGTATATTATCACTTAAAGGCGTTAAATCCCCACAGCGTTGATATTATGCGTTATTTTATGGGCGACGTTGAAGAAGTGCAGTGCTACGCCATGACCGCGCCCAACAGAACCGAAGAAGGCACGAAAATATATTCGACGACTTCGGTCAACATGAAGTTCGCCAACGGGGCCGTCGGCCATCTTACTTCGTCGTATGATATAGTGAGGGGGCACCCGATGGAACGGTGCGAAGTTGCCGGAATAAACGGCAGGGTCGTATTCGAGGATATGTGGCGTCAGGCGACTTTATATCCCGCCGAAACGTATCTTAAAGAGCAGTACACCAACCCGGTGTTCGGCGGTTTCAGGGATTTCGACGACACGTTTATCGACAGAATCCACAGTTTCGTGAGGGAAATCAACGACGGGGTAAAACCTGAGGACATAGACGGCAAGGCGCGGGACGGGCTTGAAGCGTCGCGGGTAATTCACGCGGCGATAGAGTCGATAAAATGCGGCGGGGAACCTGTGAGGGTGAGAGATGTGGCGAAATAATTAAAGTTTGAAGAGGATTGTGCGTTATGAAAAGAAAAAGTTTAAGTTTAATTATAGTTGTTTTTATATTATTTTCAATGTTTCCGGTTATTTCGACGGCGGCTGCGGAAGAAGAAAAATATCAGGCTGTATATGAACATAATTTAAAAATATACAATTCAAAGGCAAACGACGAATATGCGCTTGCGTATTATTTGGTGCCGATTGAGGGGAGCGCTTTCGAGTTCACTTCGGATGGACTTCTAATGGCTCCTTTAATACAGGAAAACTTCGATAAGGAAATTATAAAGCTGGCGGATTCTATAACAAAAGATATATCAAAAGATTACGACAAGGCAAAAGCCATACACGACTGGGTTGCGAATAATATTTGGTATGACAGTGATTCAATTAATGATGAATTCTATACAAAAGCGCCTGAAAACTGGTCGGCAAACGCATTAAAGAACAAACGCTGCGTATGCTCGGGATATGCGAATTTAACCGCCGCTTTGCTGCGCGCGGCGGGTATTCCCGCCAAATATATATCAGGATTTGCTCCGGAGGGAACGGGCAAAACCGAACAGGATAATTTTTTTGACGTAAACGGTAACAATACCAACCACGCATGGAATGAAGCGTTCGTTGACGGCAGGTGGATTATTATAGACACTACCTGGGACAGCAAAAACAAGTATGAAAACGGAAAATATTCGCAGGCAATGCAATGCAAGGACGAATACTTTGATATACCGTTAAAAGATTTTTCTAAAAATCATAGATATAAAGATTATAACGACTGCTATGTCAAAAACGGGCTTATCATAATGAGCAGTAACCATACAATAATGTATCCCCTCTTTGACAAATCAACCGTAAAGGAAATTGCCGTGCCCGAAGGCGTTAAAATTCTCGGCAGTTATATATTTGAAAACTGTAGGGAATTAATATCCGTTACAATACCGGACAGCGTTACAGCTATCGGAAGCTCTGCGTTTGCCTACTGCACCGCTTTAGAATCCGTTGTTATTCCAAACTCTGTTGATATTATTGACAGCGGTACGTTTTTGGGCTGCAGGTCGCTGACGTCCGTTGTGATACCGGACGGAGTTACAAGTATCGGATTATCGGCATTCAGGGATTGCAGCGCGTTGACGTCTATTAAAATCCCCGGTAAAGTTAAGGACATTGGACAGGGGGCGTTTTCAAACTGCGCATCATTAACGTCCATTGCCCTGCCGAAAGGCATTACAACTATAGAGGGTTTTACATTTTCAGATTGTGCGTCGTTAATATCCATTGTTATCCCTGACGGAGTTACAAGTATCGGTCCCCGGACATTCAATAACTGCACGTCATTGACTTCCGTTACGATACCGGACAGCGTCAAAACTATTTCCAGGGAAGTATTTTCAGATTGTGCGTCGTTAATATCCATTGTTATACCTGATGGAGTTAAAAGTATCGAAAACTGGACGTTTTCAGACTGCGCTTCATTGGAATCCGTCGTTATACCGTACAGCGTTACAAATATTGTGGATAATGCGTTTGTCGGCTGTAAAAAATTAACCTTGTACGGTAAATCAGGTTCATATGCGGAAAAATTCGCCAAAGAAAATAATATGAAATTTATTGTGGGAAACCCGTCGGATATGACGGTTCCCACCCCGGAACCCACGCCGCTTCCAATTCCAACGCACCCTGACGGAACGCCTTATAAAATCGGCGACCCACTCGGCGACGTACTCTACTCAGACATAACAGCGTACATAAACGGTCACGCAATACCAACGAGCATAATACATGGCAGGACGCTTGTCGTCGTCGAGGATTTGGCGAAGTACGGCTTTGACGTTAAATGGGACAATACGGCAAAAATTTTAAAAGTCGAATTAAAAAAAGGCAAGGCGTTTGACCCGCTGAAAGTGATAAAAGATACAACAAACAAACCCGGCGCGTTCAAAGAAAAGTATGTATATACAAATATCAAAACTTATATAGGCGGCGAAATTGTCGAGAGTTTCGCAATAAAAGGCGTGACTCTGCTCGATTTCGACGCTTTAGGAAAATACGGCAAGTTCACATGGGACGGCAAAACAAGGGAAATACGCCTTGTGATTGATTAGAATAAAAGGGGAAATTTAAAATGGGAATGAAAACCGCAAAAAGATTAACCGCAATATTATTATGCTTAACTTTTTTCATAGAAAACATAACGGTTACAGCGAATGAACCGGTCAATACAAGCCTGCTTATTCTCGGGGATTCTATTTCAACAGGCTACGGCCTGGAAAACCCGAAAAAAGATTGTTACGGCGCGAAATTGGCCGAAGATTTTAAATTGACCGGCACGGATTACATAAACCTTGCGGCTGACGGCGCGACTTCAAACGATTTG
>WQXD01000428.1 GCA_009785015.1 Oscillospiraceae bacterium
CCCTACGCTCTGGAAACAGACGCCGACAACAATATATTCTACATAGGACCGAACTGGAACAAAAACGAAACCTGGCTTTATATCTTCTATGCCGAAGATGATTACTCCGCCGATACTATGCTTGCGGTAAAAACGTCGAGGGCTATGGGCGGGGGCAAATATGCGTCGTATTACGTGCCGGAAACAAAATTATTATGGTACGCGACATTCACCGGCGATATTTATATATTCGACCTGTCAGACCCGCGCAATCCGGTGCATTCGGGCAGCAAAGAGTTTGATTTCGGGACGGCAAAGCTCGGTTATACGGCAATTATGCAGGCCACAGGGGACGACATAGTCCAATACCCCCATTTATATTGGACGCCGGAGGACCATACGATGCACCTGGCATGGACTACGGCGGATATGGCGGTATATCATTACCGTTCGATAAATTATGTCCGCACGGGCGACAACGGGGCGACGTGGCGGAATATGCCGAACGAAATACTTCCGGAACTATTCAAGTCGGGCACGTCGCCCGAAGCGGAGCGGCAGTTCCCCACAAAAATAACGCGGGATATTGAAGATACCCCGATAACCTGGCTGCAAAGTTTCATCGTAAAAAACGGCAGGGCGCATTTTATATACCGTGTTTCGGATAATTCCGCAAATGTCCCGCTTGCCGGCGACGCCGAACTCGGTATGCGTTACAGGGTATTCGACGTAAATACCGGCGAGCTTTTGATTGATATATTATCCGATACTTTTCACGGCGCAGACAGCCTTGACGGTTTTTTCGTGTCAAACCGCACAAAAGACGAAATATACTATGTATCGTATAACGGGACGTATATAATCGCCTTAGTGACGAAAGACAACGGCGATACATGGGAGCATTTTGCGGACGGCTGGCTTGACGGCGGCTTTACGGCGATATATGCTTTAGGCGGCTGCCGCGAAATAAAAGAAAACGGCATAATCTGGGGTTCTTATGCAGCAATGAGGCCGGATTCCGGCACAAATGAACACGCGGTGGCGTATCTTAAAATAATTTCTGACGCAAACAAATAGAAAGTATGATATTATTACGGGAGATACGCCGCAGCCGGCGGCGTTTCCGCCATTTTCTTCTGATAATCTTTAGGCGTGCAGCCTATTATTTTTTTAAACGCCCGTATAAAACTCGAACTGTTGTCATATCCCGATAATTCGCAGACTTTTTTTATTTGCATCCCCCGGCGCAGGCAATCCTTCGCTTTCATCAGGCGGCAATACACTATATAATCATTCGGCGTTATCCCGAATGATTTTTTGAATATGTTATTTATATATGATTTGCTTATATAGAATTTATCGACAAGCGTTTCAATCCTTAAATCGCCGGTCAGATTATTTTTGATGTGCTCGGTTATGGCAAGTATCTGCTCCGTATATGTATAATTTCTTACGACCAATTTATTGTTCGCGGCATAAACGTCGTTTATATAAAGCAGTATCTCGCATAAAAATAATTTAAGCTTGAACTCGCGGTTATTTATATTTTCACCCTGCTGGCAGCCGAGCATCTTTTCCAGCAAACCTATAAACGTATCTTTCTGCGCGTTATCCAGCAAAACGCAATTTTCAAATCCGTCCGGCCTGCTTATAAATAAGTCGGTAAGCCCCGGGCAGGAATAACTCATGTCCTGTATGAACCGCGGCTTGAAATGAATATTATACCGGTCATACAAAACATTTGCCGGTACGCTTGTTCGGTGTATTTCATTTTCCGCGAAGATAGTGACGGTCCCGCTTTTTGCCGTATATGACTTGCCGTCGATATCATAAACGGTGCCGTCGGTCAAAGTGAGGTCTATTTCGTACCCGTCGTGAAAATGCGCCGCGGACATATAGTGGTCATAGCTTTTTATATGGCCGATAATATCTTTTTCATTAAACGGGGGTATCAAGTCTTTATTTATTTCCATATACAATCAACATCCGCTTTAAATTCCCTGTTTTATTGTTTTAAATTATATTAGCACACTTTTGTGTTGTATATATGTAGAAAATATAAAAAAATTAATGTATAATTTTAATGATACTACCCGTTCAGCTCCGCAAGCGTTTTATCCAAAGCGGCGTTTATCTTCGCTTCGATTCGTTCATACGACGACGCGTACGTTTGCTTTTTTGCGTTATACATATTCCAGTACATAGCATATATCTCGCCCCAGTTATACAGTTCGGCAATATCGTAAATTCTCGATGAATTGATAATCTGCAGCATTTCCAGCGAGTCGTCGTCGCGCACTAATTTGTGCGTCACGGTCGCATCCATACAAACGGGCGTCACTTCTTTTTTGGCATAATAACCCATAGCCTGAATTATATTCCCGGTCCTCTCCAATTCGTTGTTGGTCGTCGGGATAAAAAGGCATGTGCGCCAGGCAGCCGAGGACGCCCCGAAATATCCTTGTTGGTTTTCATCGAATTTCGGCGGCGGCATAATCCCGAAATCGGATTCCATGCCTCGCAATTCCAACGCTAAGAGCAGCCAGTTTGAAAGAAACAATAAACTGTCGTTTTGAATTTTAGGTACCGCGTATTCGTACCACGGATTGGCATAGTCTTTTGCTTCAATCGACGAAAATCCCACAGACCTGTCTGTTGTGACTTCTAATATTTTATCAAGCACGCTTATATGGCGTTCCCCTTGCATAACCATAACAGGATAATTGTTTTCATCCCTGCCGCTCATTCTTTCTCCTGCGGCAAACAAGCCGTATAATATAGCCGTTTGGTCGGTAAACATACCTACCTGGTCGTTTAATGTAAAAGCTCCGTCGCCGTCTGTATCTGCGGATACTGCTTTCGCCATTTCGTGCATTTTGTCCCATGTCCACTTGCCGTCGCGTACCAACTGATACGGGTCTTCAAGGTTATAAGTTTTTACAAGGGTTTTGTTCATATAAAACATCCATGATGAAAAAAGACCGTAAAGAGATATATCACCAGTAGCGACATGCGTTTCTTTACCGATGGTGAATTCTTGTAGGGCGTTCTGGTCCCACCAGGATTTTGAAAGGTCG
>WQXD01000429.1 GCA_009785015.1 Oscillospiraceae bacterium
CATGTGTTTTATTTATTTCTATGAGATCTTTTGCCCTTGCGTATAAGGCGTATCCTATTTCGTCTGCCAATTCATCGTCCTGTATATGCTTTGCATCGCTTTCATATAATCTGCGAATTAAGTTTCTCGGCAATCTTTCTGACCATCTTATTTTTTTATCCATATTTTAATCCTTTTTATCCTGTTCAACCATCACGCAACCAAGAGGCGGCACGCAAACTTCTCCGCTGCCTTTGATTATAACGCGCCGTTCCCGGTTCGTCCAGTTAGCAAGCATAACCGCGCGTCTGCCGTCGGGAGCCTGACATGCCGATTTGAATAGTCTTAAAATAAAACCTGTCTGTTTCTATTTCTTTTGTTCTGCAATGTGTAAGCATAAATAATTTCTCCTGTAGTATTATTAATTATTAAAATTTAAACTGCGGCAGAAATTCTTTATCAGCCTCGAACAGATCCGCCGTAAGAGAACGGATTTGGTCGAGCGTAAGCACGGAAGCCGTCAATGGATCAAGCGCGATCGCCTGCTCGACGGCTTTTTTGTCGCCCTCAAGCGTGCCTTTTACGGCGAGCAGATCACCCGCCGAACGGTTCGCGTTGAGCGCGGCGCACTGAGGGGGCAAATCGCCCACATAACACGGGTGAAGTCCCGTGCCGTCCGCGATTATCGGCACTTCAACGCATATATCCGGCGGCAGGTTCGTTATCAAGCCTTTGTTGAGTATATTCCCGTTGAATAAGAACGCTTTATTGGTTTCAATCGCTTCAATGATCCGAACGCAGAACTCGCAGTGATCATATATCGGAACAGGCTCGTCGCTTTCGGCGGCGTTCAGCATATCCTGAAGCTGCGCGTTCCTTTCCGCGATTTCGGGACCGTATTTGTCGTCGATCGGTGCTCCGGGCGACCATTTCTCGCATTCCTCGCGCGTCCGCCTGAAATACGGAACATATTCGGAATTGTGAAAACTCGATTCTGTGGGGAAATATCCGAAAAAATCCATCATTTCAAATCGTACCATTTCATTTTTGTATATATTGGGGTTGTTATATAACTCCCTGAATTGCGGATATAAGTCTTTTTTGTTTTGCTCAAACTTTAAAATCCATGCCTGATGATTTACGCCTGCCGCCCAGTATGCCACCTGTTCAAACGGAACGCCGAGCATCCACGACATTTGTTTTGCCGTGCCTTCGACGCTGTGGCATAATCCCACGCTTTTGATCGGCGAGGCGACGCTTAATCCTAACGAAACCGTGTTTGTGGGATTGGCGTAATGCAGATAATATGCGTTCGGGCATACTTTTTCCATGATACGCAGGATTTCAAGCGTCGCGGGGATTTCGCGCAGCGCGCGGAAAACCCCTGCGGGTCCGGTCGTGCAGCCGGAATACGGGAACAAGTTATATTTATGGCAGCATTGATGTTCGCGCATTCGCGTTTCAAGCCCGTGTTTCAGCGTTGTTTCAAAAACGTAATCCGCGCCGTCAAGAGCGGTAGTCAAGTCGGTGGTAACTTCGAGGGTCATAGGCGAATCGAGCTGTTTTTTTAGTTTCTGCGCGAATTTAAAACTGTGCGCCAGATTATCCGCGCTTATGTCCATGAGTACAAAATGCGAACCGGCAAGCGCGGGCTTGATGAACATATCCGTAATCAGATTCCGCGCGAAGCCTTTACTGCCCGCTCCGATATATACGATTTTTGCCATAATCAATTTCTCCTCTTAAATTTATATAAACCACATAAATTATTGTTCGTAATCTTAACTTTATATTTCAGCATTTTTCTTATTCCCTATTCAATCCGCTTTAACAGATGTGCTTAACCCCGTAACGGTTACATTAGATGGCCAATTAACAATTATAATCCGCACATCGGTCCATCTGTAACCGTTCTTAAGCATTCCTGCCGTCATATCCGCTACGCTGTATAATGCATTGCCCGACTCGCTGACGGCTATGGGGGTATATGTTTTATCCGAAATATTTTCCCAGCCGTCATTGGCTAAAAAGATTTGAGGCGGGGTACGGCCGCTGTAGCTGACTTCTAAATAATCCGCTCTGCCGAGCCGGGTGAATATCAGCCGCGCGGGAGCGTCGTCGCCCGGATGTCCGACCTCGCGTATCAGAGGCCCACCGGACAAATCCTGGTTGTATATCATAGTACCCTCCCAAAACAGAGTTGCATTTGTCTTTACAGTCGGCAAGCTCGCAGACGACGAAGATATAACAGCAGCCGAAATAAATATGACCGACACGGCAAACAATATTATTTTGCGTATATTCATAATAAAAGCCTCCAAACTTATTTATTCTGATATGATAAATAGCCCGTATAAAACATCATAGGCCCTATATTTCCGTCCACCGTATATTCCGACAGATTTGAAAATATAAAAATAGGCGTGAATCCGTCCACATTCGGCCATGCTTCAAGCTTCGGGTACATAAGATCCCTGATATGATATACATACATCCAATGATCCAAATTATTGCTTATTTCATGCGGGCCAAACACGGTGATGCCCGGAGGAGGCTTTTGCCCCGTATTGCGGGAATCTACCACTAATGCGGTTTCCACATATTTGCCTATGCCTGTGGTGAAAGATGTATTGATCGCGTTTCCGCCGAACGAAAAATTTATATGCCCGAGTATCGTTTTCAGATAATCTTGATTTCCGGTCATATTATGGGCTCTAACGAGGCTCCGCAGATTTCCCGTGGAATAAAAACCCCATGCCAAGTTTGCCCACCTTTCTGTGCTGACAAGCCCGAAGGCGTTTTGTTGGCTGTATTCTACGCAAAAATCAGCTTCACGCAGTAATGCGGTTCTCGCCAGTTCAAACATATCGTCGTTTCTCAATTCTTCCGGCAGCGTCAGATAAACGGCAAGAGCTTCGCGCACTTCGTAACCGAGCCATACAAACATGGGAGAATTTGCCGAACTCATCGGAAAATCCTGCATAAATATTTCGTGATATTGTTGCTCCCCGGTAAGCCGGTAAAATTCCAAAGCTGCCATTCTGCGCTCGTCATTTATGTAATTCTGAGC
>WQXD01000430.1 GCA_009785015.1 Oscillospiraceae bacterium
CGCGCGGTTAGAACCCTCTCCCCAGTATTCTTTCATGTAACTGCCGTTGATGTTTATTTTATTAGTCGGGCTTTCGTCAAAACGTGAGAAATACCTGCCGAGCATGATAAAATCCGCGCCCATGGCAAGCGCTAAAGTTATGTGATAATCGTGAACTATCCCGCCGTCTGAGCATATCGGGATATATACGCCTGTTTTCTCGAAATATTCGTTGCGCGCCTTTGCAATCTCGATTAATGCCGTAGCCTGACCCCTGCCTATGCCTTTTTGTTCGCGCGTTATGCAGATTGCGCCGCCTCCGATTCCGACTTTGACAAAATCCGCGCCCGCGTTCGCGAGAAACAAAAACCCTTCTTTATCGACGACATTTCCCGCGCCGATTTTGACTGTATCCCCGTATTTTTCACGAACCCATTCAAGCGTTATCTTTTGCCATTCAGTAAAACCCTCAGAACTGTCGATACATAATACGTCGGCGCCGGCTTCTATCAGCGCCGGTATGCGCTCTTTATAATCTCTCGTGTTGACCCCTGCCCCGACCATAAATCTTTTTTCATCGTCTGTCAATTCGTTCACGTTCTCTTTGTGCGAATCATAATCTTTGCGGAAAACAAAATATTTTAGCCTTTGCTCACTGTCAATAAGAGGCAGGCAGTTTAATTTATTTTCCCAAATAATATCATTTGCTTCTTTAAGCGTCGTGTTTTCATCGGCGTAAACCAAGTTTTCAAATTTTGTCATAAACGATTCCACTTTAGTGTCCAAAGCCATTCTGCTGACTCTGTAATCTCTGCCTGTTACGATACCGACAAGTTTTCCGGCAAGCGTTCCGTCTGTTGTGACGGCGACTGTCGAATGTCCCGTTTTCTCCTTTAAAGTCAAAATATCCGCGAGAGTGCCGTTTGGTGATATATTTGAATTGCTTACGACAAATCCAGCTCTGTAGCCTTTCACCTGCGCGATCATTTGAGCTTGGCTTTCAACAGACTGCGAGCAGTAAATAAAAGAAAGCCCGCCTTCTCTTGCCAGCGCAGTCGCCATTTTATCATCTGAAACAGACTGCATGATTGCGGATACCAAAGGGATATTTAAGTTAATGACGGACTGCTCCCCCCTTTGATATTTTACCAGCGGCGTTTTTAAACTGACGTTTTGGGGTATGCAATCCGTTGAAGAATATCCGGGAATTAATAAATATTCCCCGAATGTGCGCGATTGTTCCATAAATACAGCCATAAGTTAAATCCTCCTGAATTAATTAATATATATTTTTATTTTTTTTTTACAGATTAATTTATATGGGCGGCCGCAAGGGCCGCCCTGTATTTTTTTATTTTTTATTTCTCTCTTTTGATTCTTTAAGCGCTCTTATCCTGTGGACAGGATTCAAGAGATTGCTTATCGAGTGGTCGCAGTTGAGTCCGTCGATTAATTTTGCGAGATATTTCGCTATATCTACTTCGCAGAACCATGGCCTTGATTTAATATGTTCCGGCTTATATGTTGTGTTCGTCACGAAAATTTTATTTATTATGCCCTTTTCGTACGCTTCGTCGAATTTCTTTGTCCCTGCGCTGAACTGCCCGAACGTTATAAACACAAATATTCGTTTTGCGCCCATTTCGTGCAGCTGCCCCACGACATTAAGCGTAGAATCGCCGCTTGCAAGTATATCGTCTATCACTATAATATCTTTGCCTGCAACGTCCGCGTCTTTGCCCAAAAAATCAAAACTTAATATCGGATTTTTTCCGTTTACGACTCTGGTGTAGTCTCTTCTTTTGTAAAACGTGACTATATCCAAATCCAGAACCGACGCGTAGTATTCATTTCTCGATATTGCGCCTTCGTCAGGAGAAACAATAAGAGCTTTGTCACGTGTGAGTTCTATATCGTCAACGTTACCGTATAATGCTTTTATCATCTGGTAAGACGGACGTATCGTGTCAAAACCGTTCAACGGGATTGCGTTCTGCACCCTGGGTTCGTGCGCGTCGAACGTAAGTATATTTGACACACCCATATTGACAAGCTCTTTTAATACAATCGCGCAGTCGAGCGATTCCCTCGCGTTTTTGTTGTCCTGCCTGCTGCTGTAGAGCATAGGCATAATAACGGTTATCCTGCGCGCTTTTCCCCCGAGCGCGGCTATTGTGCGTATTAAGTCCCTGTAATGGTCGTCGGGGCTCATATTCACAGTCATATCGTACATTTTATAAGTTTCGCTGTAATTATAACAGTCGCATATTATAAAAATATCGTACCCTCTGATAGTCTGTTCAATCAATGCTTTTGCTTCGCCGGTCGTAAAGCGCGGACATGAAGTTTTAACCAAAAAGTCCGTTTCTTCGCCGAATCTGAACTCTGTGATATATTCGTTGATTTTTTCGCCTATTTCCCCGCATCCGCGCATGGCGATTACTCCGAGTTTGCCCACTGTGGAAAAATCGTCTTCCGGAATTACGGGGGTGACAACTGTATCCATTTTAATCCACTCCTCTCAATTTTTTTGTTTTTTAATATAATAAAAAAACTTCTGTAATCATATATGCCAAATCTTTTTATCTATCCGGATTTTATATGTTTAAAGAAATTTTTTTGTGCAGGTTTGCGAACTTATAAATATATAATAAAATATTATAACACAAATATTTTATTGTGTCAATAGCAATTTTGAATTTTTTTGCAAACGCGAAATGTTTTTTATAAGCCCCCTTTTGAAAGGGGGACAGCGGCGGGACGCCGCAGGGGGTTTGCCCAAAGGCAAGGGATTTACGCAAACCCCCGTCAACACTTCGTGTTGCCACTCCCTTTCAAAAGGGGGCTTTGGCACATTTTTAACGTTTTATCTTATTATTTTATAAACTCAATATTTGCGATACAAGCACGTAAATCGCCGAAATTCTGGAATCCGTTACACACTAATCCGAGAGATAATTCCCATGTGTCATACTCATATTCCGTAATCAGGCATTCAGTACCGCCGCTCTCAATTATCATATCGGTTTCAAATACAAACACATAATAATCGCCGACTACTTCTTCGCC